>JAJBTS010000130.1 GCA_020860885.1 Bacteroidales bacterium | reverse complement strand
TTGTAATATTTTTCTTTGCGATCTCATTAGCCAGTCATCCTCTTTTCTCTCAGGAAAAGAAGGTGGAGGTTTCTGTGGTAGAAGAAGAGCCACGTCCTGAATTAACGGTTGTAGATAATATTTTGAAAGTAAAAAATGCTCCGGTTGGATCTAAATTAGAAATTCTTACCATTGTTGGAAGTAAAGTAAAGGAGATCGAGATTAAAGCAACTGATGATTCTTACGAACTTAACTTACCTCGCGCTATCTATATATTCAAATTGGAAGGTACTGTACGGAAATTTGTAATAAGATAATTTTTGTATCATCTTCTCCAAAATCCTGGAGTAAAAAGAATCAGTATTGTAAATATTTCCAAGCGGCCTACTATCATAAGAAAGGCTAAATACCATTTAGCAAATACTGAAATCTCAGCAAATGATCCATAGGGCCCTAAGTCTCCAAATCCAGGTCCTACATTACCTATTGCTGAAACAGAAGCTCCCAGTGCATCTACGAAAGGAACGCCGGCAAGGGTAAGTATTCCCCAACTTGCAAAAATAATACTTATATAAAGGAAAGCGAAAGCCAGTAATCTTTGTACAACTCCAAAAGAAATAGCCGAATCATTTAAACGGACCGGGATAATGGCCCGGGGGTGAAGCAACCGTTCGAATTCACTAACCGTATTTTTTGCCAATACTACCGCTCTTACGGTTTTAAGTCCTCCACTGGTAGAGCCTGCACATCCGCAGACAATCATCAAAAAGGTAAAGATAATCAGGTAGAAAGGCCCCCAGGAAGAGAAGTCTCCTGTTGAATAACCGGTCGTAGTAATGATGGTAACCACCTGAAAAACAGAATTTCGGAAAGCATCCATATATTCAAAATCCTTACCGATTATTAAACCTACAGCGACAATGATAGTTGCTACAATTATAATGGCAATAAACCATCTTAATTCTTCGTCTTTGAGGAACTTTTTGAATTGTCCTTTGAATAGAAAATACAATAAGGGAAAATTAATGGCTCCAATGATCATAGATACAATCAAAACCGTTTCCACGTAAGCAGAATCCCAATAAGCTATGCTGGCTTGTTTGGTAGAAAATCCTCCTGTAGAAATAGTTGTGAATCCGTGGCAGACAGAATCGAAAAAATTCATAGGCCCAGCCCATAAGAATACGATAGTAAGGAATGTAAATAATAAATAGATTCCCCAGAGCCGTTTGGCCATTTGCGTTACACGTGGCCGGAACTTATCGTGTGTGAGGCCCGACGATTCCGCATCAAACAATTGGGCGGCTTCACCTCCCAGGAGAGGAAGTAGGGCCAGGGAAAAGACAATGATTCCCATACCTCCCAGCCATTGCAAAAGACTTCTCCAGAACAACAGTCCATGCGGGAGAGAATCGATATCGGTTAATATACTACCTCCGGTTGTAGTGATTCCCGACATAGATTCAAAAAAAGCATCCGTATAATCAGGAATAGCTCCACTGAGATAGAAAGGTAATGCTCCAAAAAAGGCAAAAAGTATCCAGCTAACAGCAACGCTCAGATAACTTTCTCTTTTCCCTATGATTCGGGTCCGGTGATTCCTGCCGGAAGGAAGAGCAATCACCAGTCCGCAGACAATAGTTATTGCTCCGGATACAATGAAAGGCCAGGTATCCGGTCCGTTGTAATATTTGGCTACACCGGCAGAGCAAAACATAAATAAAGATTCAAGAATTAAAATGAATCCTATAATCTTTGTAATAAATTTCCAATTTAGTCCGGATCTGGCCATACTATCAGTTAAAATAATCCTCCAGTTTTCTCATGGAAGTGTTCATGCAGAAGACTACGACATAATCTCCCGGTAAGATCTGGGTATCTCCGGTAATAATTTCCGCTTTCCCATCCGTTATCTTACCTCCCAAAGTCATATCTTTAGGTAGTCTAAGATCTTTGACTAACTTTTTCGTTACTTTTGATCCCGGACGAGCAATTAATTCAGCGACTTCGGCATTTGCAAAAGACAAGCATTTTACGGTGGAAACGTCGGCTCTTAGTAAGAACTGATAGATATGGCTGGAAGCTATTAACTTTTTATTAATGATAGATCCAATATCCAACTTTTCAGCCATCTGAATATAGTCCAGATTTTCAACTTCCGCTATGGTTTTAGGCACACCGAAGTTTTTGGCAGCGACACATGCTAAGATATTTGCTTCGGAATTTCCTGTTAAAGCTATAAAGGCATCTGTATTTTTTATATTTTCCTGAATAAGAAGATCCGTATTTCTACCATCTCCATTTACTACCAATATATTGCTCTCTACTTTCTCTGCTATCTTATAACTTTTTGCTTTATCTATCTCAATTAATTTAACACTTACATTTTTAGGAATTCTGTCACATACACGTAATGCAATACGACTACCTCCCATAATTGTTATTTTTTGAATTTGAATGTCTTCTTTCCCGGCTAATTTTTTAACAGTATCAATGTGTTCCGGTGTGGACATAAAATACACGAGATCACCGGGTAATATCTGGTCCGAACCGCTGGGAATGATTGTATCGTGTTTCCTGTTGATAGCAACGATATGATAGATCCGGTTTTCACTTCCCAACTCATGCAGATATTTATTTACTAAAGGAGCGTTCATTCGTATTTTTGCTCCTAAAAGGATTAATTTCCCTTGAGCTATATCCCACCACTGACGTATCCAGGGTTGCTTGAGAGCGCTAATAATTTCCCGGGCAGCCAATGTTTCGGGACAGATGAGAGAGTCGACACCTATATTTAAAAATAACTCCAGATTTCTTGCCTGAAGATATTCGTCGTTATCTACCCTTGCAATTGTTTTTTTGGCTCCCAGATTATGAGCCAGCATACAGGCTGTTAAATTGGTGGATTCTTCAGGAGTAACAGCAATGAACATATCTGCATTTTTAATACCAGCTACTTTCAAATCATGGATAGATGTCGGATTTCCTTCTACAGTCATAATCTCATAACTGTTAGGGAAATTCAATTTTTCATCGTTAGTATCCATTAAAATGATGTCCTGGTCTTCTTCTGTAAGTAATTTGGAGAGATAAGTTCCTACTTCGCCTGCTCCACCAATAATTATTTTCATGAAAAATCAGTTAAAGTTTTCGTTATACTTTCCATATCCATTCCACACAACCGGTGTAATTCAGGAATACTTCCATGGGGAATAAATTGATCCGGTATTCCTATTTTACGTATGCTGGGTTTGTATCCGTGATCCGACATAAACTCTGTTACGGCAGATCCTAATCCGCCTTTTATAGTTCCATTTTCTACAGTGAGTATCTTTTTGTAATTTCTCCCAACTTCATGCAGTAAATCTTCATCCAGAGGTTTAAGAAAGATTATATCGTAATGAGCGGCATCAACACCTTTCTCCTGGGCTTTTTTCAGCGATTGAGAAACAATATTCCCAATGGGGCCGATACTGATTACTGCAATGTCTTTACCCTCTTTTAGTTTTCTCCCTTTTCCTATAGGTAATTCCTCAAAAGCACGTTCCCAGTCTTTTAATTCACCTTTCCCTCTGGGATAACGAATAGCAAACACTCCTTTGCCGGGAAGAGTTGCGGTATACATTAAGTTCCGAAGGTCTATTTCATTCAGAGGTGAGGCTATGGTAACATTTGGAATGCAGCGTAGATAAGCAAGGTCTAAAGCGCCATGGTGAGTAGCCCCGTCTTCTCCCACCAGACCGGCTCGGTCTAAACAAAGCACCATGTCCAGGTTTTGCAAAGCAGCATCGTGAATGATATTATCATAAGCCCTTTGCATAAAAGAAGAATAAATATTGCAAAAAGGAAGCATTCCTTCTTTAGCCAGCCCTGCTGAAAAGGTTACGGCATGTCCTTCTGCTATTCCTACATCGAAAGCCCGTTCGGGAATTTCTTTCATTAAATAAGTCATCGAACATCCCGTGGGCATAGCGGGAGTAACTCCTACTATTTTATCGTTTTTTTTCGCTAATTCGACCAGGGTATGTCCAAAAATATCCTGATAGAGTTGCGGCTCATCTTTCGATTTTTCACAAATCCTTTCTCCGGTAGCTTTATTAAATTTTCCCGGAGCATGCCATATGGTAGCGTCCTGTTCGGCAGGTTGAAAGCCTTTGCCTTTGGTTGTGAGAATGTGCAATAACTTAGGGCCTTTCATGTCTTTGATATCATTCAGGACTTTAATCAATCCATGGATGTCATGGCCGTCAATAGGTCCGAAATAACGGATATTGAATCCTTCGAAAACATTATGCTGCTGAGTCAGGAAAGCTTTTAAGCTGTTGTTAAACCGGAGAATAAAGCCTTTTCTTTCTTCTTTAATAATTCCTTGTTTCTTGAGGAAATTATAAAGCTTAAAACGAATCTTATTATAAGTTTGAGAGGTCGTTATCTTTACCAGATGTTGACTTACTCCGCCAACCGGCCGGTCGATGGCCATATTGTTGTCATTCAGGATAATTAAAAGATCGTTCGGATCAGAAGATGCATTATTTAAACCTTCAAAAGCCAATCCTCCTGTCATAGAACCATCCCCGATCACCGCTACGACTTTCCTGTTTTCATTTTTTAATTGGGAAGCAATAGCCATTCCTAATGCTGCTGAGATTGAATTGGAAGCATGTCCGGCAATAAAAGAATCGTATTCACTTTCCTGGGGATTAGGGAAGCCGCTGATTCCTCCGTATCTGCGGAGAGTTTTGAACTGTTCTCTTCTTCCGGTTAATATTTTATGTCCGTAAGCCTGATGTCCTACATCCCACACTATTTTATCATATGGAGTATTAAATACGTAATGAAGTGCCACAGTAAGCTCAACACTTCCCAGACTAGAGCCAAAATGACCGGGATTCTCAGCCAATACTTCAATAATGTATTGCCTTAACTCCCAGCTTAACAGTTCTAATTGATCTTGTTTTAGTCTTCGGAGATCCTCCGGAGAATTTATATTTGATAATAGTTTGTAATCTGATGTTTCAGCCATAGCTAAAAAATTGTACTACAAAGTTACATAAATTAACAGTATATATATAACTTTGTTCAAAAGTTTATGTTAATTCAGACCTATTTATAATGAATCTGTAATTATGAAGTTTAGGACAGAAATCGTAATTCCGCCTTGTGAGTTTAATATTTCTCATCAGGATAAAATAATGATGGTGGGCTCCTGCTTTGTAGAGAATATTTCAGCAAAGCTTTTTGCGTCGGGTTTTCATGTAAATGTGAACCCCTCCGGCATTGTATATAATCCTATTTCAGTTAAAATGGTATTGGAGGATATCCTTCAAAAGAAAGAATACACCCGCGAGGATCTGTTTTTTCATGAAGGTATTTATCATAGCTTTTCTCATCACAGCCGGTTCTCGGGTTTCGACCCTGAACGGGTAGTAAAAACGATCAATGAACAAATTAAATCTTCCTTTACTTTTTTGTTGAAAGCAAGATCCTTATTTATTACTTTCGGGACGGCGAATGTATATTTCCTTTCTGATAGTAAGAAACCGGTTGCCAATTGCCATAAATTGCCTTCCCATACTTTTTATAACAGGCGGTTAAGCACTGCTGAAATTATAGAAAGTTGGAATCGATTAATAGAAAGGTTAAAGGATGTCAATCCTGAAATTGAGATTGTTTTTACCATCAGTCCGATCCGCCATTGGAAGGATGGAGCTCATGAGAATCAGGTAAGTAAATCTACTCTTTTTCTGGCGGTAGAGCAATTACTGCAGGATAATCCGAATACTCATTATTTTCCTTCTTATGAATTATTGATGGATGATTTGCGTGATTATCGATTCTATGCAGAAGATATGTTGCATCCTTCTATGCAGGCAATAGAATATATATGGAATAAGTTTTCCGAAACTTATTTTTCAGCAGATACACAAAAGCTTATAAAAGAATGGTCAGGTATTTGTCAGGCATTCAATCACCGGCCTTTTAATCCTGAGCTGGAGGAATATAAAATCTTTTTGAAGAAGGTTAAAAAAAGGAAAGCCGATTTTCTTCACCGGCATCCTGAATTTAAGGATTGTGAATAAAATGTTGTAGTAAAGATTTAATTGATCCAGACTACAACATTTATTCCTATTAACGTTTATTCTTTAACAGCTTGTTCTATTTCTTCGGTTGTAACGGGCAACCTGTTTGAGTAAACCAACCGGCAACCGTCGGGAGTAATCAAAATATCATCTTCCAGGCGTATCCCACCAAAATCAAGGTATTTTTTTACTTCTCCAAAATTAATAAAATCAGTGTTAATCTTTTCTTTTTCCCATTTATCAATCAGTTGAGGAACAAAATAAATTCCGGGTTCTACTGTGAGAACATGGCCCGGCTCCAAACGTTTTCCGAAACGCAAGCTTCTGTATCCGAATAATGTATCTCGTTGAATTTCATCGTCGTATCCTACTAACGTTTCTCCAAGATCTTCCATGTCATGCACATCCAGTCCCATTGCATGTCCTAATCCATGAGGCATGAATAAACCGGGAACGCCCGCTTCCAGAGCCTCTTCTGTATCACCTTTTACTAATCCGAGGTCTCTTAGTCCTTCAAATATAATTTTGTAAGCATTCCGGTGAACGCTTTTGTAAGTGATACCCGGTTTAGATAAATCAATAGATTCATTTAATGTTTTTAATACGATATTATGAATGTCTTTTTGTTTCTGAGTATATTCTCCACCGACTGCAGTGGTCCGCGTAAAGTCGGAAGCGTAATAACTATTGCTTTCAGCGCCTGCATCGCAAAGCATTAATCTTCCGGCTTCCAATGTTCCGCTATGATCGTGATTGTGCAGAGTTTGCCCATTCATAGAAAGAATAGTTGCAAAAGAAACCCTATTGCCTTTCGAAATAGCCAGCCCCTCGATCATTCCTGCTATTTCCTGTTCTTTCACTCCCGGCTGACACATTTTCATGGCAGTGATATGCATAGCATAACCGATAGCGCCTGCTTTTTCCAATTCCAGGATTTCTTCACTCGATTTGATCAGTCGCATTTTAATAACAGCTTTGGTTAGTTCGATAGAATAGCTATCTATTATTTCATTGATCTTTAATTTCAATAAATCACTTAAAAT
>JAJBTS010000307.1 GCA_020860885.1 Bacteroidales bacterium | reverse complement strand
GAAGAAAAAGATAAGTATAACCCCCGCCCGGAGGGTATTTCATTGTTTGACACAGGTTCCTGGTGAACCTGTCCCTCCGGGTTTTATATTTTAATAGTCCGTTTTAACAATGTTTAGTTAGTGTGATAGAAAAGTAGGGTGTAAATAATTGATTATCTCTGATTAAAAATAAGAATAACATACCCTTATAATTATAAATTAACTATATACTAAATTTTATAATCCAATTAATTAATTTATTAAAAATGAAAAAAGTATCGAAATTGTTACTCTATCTTTGGTTGTCTGCTCCTTTTTGTGTTCAGGGTCAGATGACTATTGGCAGTCTTGCTGATCCTCATTCCGGAGCCGTTTTGGAATTGAAATCTTCCAATAAAGGTTTGTTGTTACCCCGTATTTCATTAAATGACGTAAATGTTTTTCAGCTGGAAGAGACTACTGGTAGTACGGCGGATATGGCTGAAGGTATGATTGTTTATAATACGAACGAATCCATAGCAGATGGTTCTGGTAAGGGCGTTTATCTCTGGGATGGAAGTAAATGGGTGGTTGCTTTTGATGGAACGGGAGGCAATAGCGGTAATAAAGGCGGATCGGGCGATATAGTTATTAACAACGGTAATTCTATTCCGGTAATTCCTTCGACAGGAGGCAGTCGTTCTGCTATTTTAACTACGGATTGTACTACGGCAGGAGACTGGTCTTTTTCTTTAGAGACAGGTGCTGCGTATGCTACTATGGAGAATGCTGATTTGAGTGCCGGAACTTTTGATATTGTTTTTTCTGCTAACGAATCTGCTACTCCCCGTGCAGCGGTAGTTAGAGTTACGGATGCTTGCAGTTACAGCAAGAATTTTACTTTCATTCAGGCTCCGGCTGCTACGGATCCTGTTACTATGGAGACAGGTACCGGGCTTTTCAGTGGCCGCACATGCTTTGATATAGCTGTTGCGAATGACAATGTGAATTCGTGCGGTTCTTTGGCGGGTCGGGCGTCTCAGAAAACGGATTTTTCTGTTCGTACAGAACAGGGTGTTTCTGCAGCTCCTCCTTATTCGGGTGTTCAGGTTTATACTTTTACACCTGTCGGTACGGTTAGTAATCTTCGTTTTATGTACGTGGAAGAAGGTAGTGCTGTGGGTCGTGCTATTAAGAGTATTACTCCCCGGGCCGATTTTAGTGGAAATGTTTTCGGAGCCAGTGAACTTATTGTTGAGTTTAAGGAGTCTTTAAATACCGATTTGCGTGGTTTGTCACGTAGGAATGGTTTTAAAGTTTATTTATATGCTATTTATAATAATGCTCCTTTTGAAGGAGGTACGGATGTAACGGTGCGTCTTGCGCTGAACCTGCAGGATTGTAGTTGTTGCGGAGCGAAGACCTCTTCTACTGAGTGGCTTAATATTATGTGCTTTAATTTAGGAGCTGATGAGGTGAATGGTGATCCATTTACTTATAGCGACTATATCCTGGGCGATTTATATCAATGGGGACGTATTGCAGACGGTCATCAGAAACGGACAAGTTCCACTGCATCTGGGGCTGTTGCTACCGCTAATTTGGATGGGCGTGGACAGGTTAAATCTACTAATAATAAATATGGTAAATTTATTACAGTTACTAGTGGCACTTATGATTGGCGTACTCCCCAAGACCATACTTTGTGGGGAACAGGCAATCAGGATGCTACTATGTCGAAGACTGTGAATGATCCCTGTCCGGCAGGGTGGAAAATCCCGACTCAAAAACAATGGGCAGCGATTCATGCAAGTAATGGTACGTGGCAATGGACAGGTAGTGGTTATAAAGTAGGAGAGTCGCTCTACTTGCCGGCTGCCGGTATTCGCAACGGCAATGGTAATCTGAACAATGTGGGTTCCTACGGCTACTGCTGGAGTAGTACTGTTAGTAGTACGGACGCGTACAGCCTGACCTTCTACAGTACCAATATCGATCCAGCCTACAACAACAATCGTAGCACCGGTATGTCTGTTCGTTGTGTGTCAGAATAAAGCGATCGAACGATCGCGCATTCGTCTTTTTGGCAATTTATCTATTTCTCGTCATGTATTTAAAACATGACGGGTTTAGATAACCGCGAAGCGGTTTAATTTTTTTTGAAATGACAATAGGTGAGAAAATAGCAATAAAAAGTGATAAAGAATTGGTTCTGTACAAAGAAGGAGTCTTTTGGATTGCCTACGAAGAAGCAGCTTATCTTGTTTCGCAGGTGAAAAAACTAAAAGCTTCAAAAAAGTATGTGAAATCCTTGCAACAAGAAGTAGTAAGTGTAGGATTTCCAGACCGGTCTCTTGCGGAAATTGAATCTTCGTTGGTACTGAAAGAAAAAACAGCAACAAGAGCCAGATTTGAAGTGGAAAAAGCGGTAGATGTTACTGAGTTTGAAAAATGGAAGCAACAAATTGAATTACGTCAACCTGCGAAACCTCAACCATCGGATTCTTACGAGGAAAAGCCTTACGACGCTCTGATTGAGAAATTGGCGTCTTTCAAATTGCATTCGGCGACTCCGATGTCTTGTATGCTTTTTATTGAGGAGCTCCAGCGGGAGTTCTGTTAAAAAGATAATTTAATGGCAACTTATAACAATTTGCCGGTATATAAGATATGTTACGATCTGATCTTACAAATATTCGCATCCAGTCGTCATATGCAAAGAGACTACCGCTTTACATTGGGTGAAACGATGAAAGTTGAATTAATTGCGCTGATCACGAATATATATAGAGCTAATAGCCGGTATCAAAAAAAGAAATTAATAGCAGATGCAAGGGAGAACCTCGAAGTCATTCGCTTATTATTAAGATTATGTATGGAATTGAAGCAGATTCCATTGAATATTTTTGCTTCTGCTAATGAAAAAATGGAAAGTATAAGCAAACAACTTACAGCTTGGGAAAAGAGTTGTAAAGAATAGGAAGAAAAATAAAAGATTTATTATGAGTGAGAGTTTTATTGGTTTCTCAGGAACTTTATGGAAATTAATAAAAGAGGCTCGTTTAATTCAGCAGGTTACCTATATAGTAAAGTGTAATATGGGTTATGTCATAAAGTACCTGCTTTTATTGCCGGCTGCCGGTATTCGCAACAACAATGGTAATCTGAACAATGTGGGTACCAACGGCAACTACTGGAGTAGTACTGTTAGTAGTACGAACGCGTACAACCTGAACTTCAACAGTACCAATATCAATCCAGCCAACAACAACAATCGTAGCAACGGTATGTCTGTTCGTTGTGTGTCAGAATTAAACGTGAATCTTTTTATTTATCTGCCTTGTTTATGGACAAAGAAAAATTGTTGATGGATTTATTTCAGGCATATTTCGATGCCCGTAAACACAAACGGAATATAGTCAACCAGATAAATTTCGAAATTGATTACGAAAGAAATATCATCGAACTGTGTGAGGAGATAATTAACCGTACTTATCAGGTTAGACCCAGTATTTGTTTTATTGTGGACAAACCGGTGAAAAGAGAAATCTTTGCAGCCGATTTTCGTGACAGGGTTATACACCATCTTTTATTCAATTATATCAATCCTGTTTTTGATAAGATATTTATTGAAGACAGCTATAGCTGCCGAAAAAAAAAGGGACTTTATATGGTATTAAAAGAGTAGAACAATTCATCCGTGAATGCAGTAATAATTATTCTGTTGATTGCTACATCCTGAAACTGGATATTTGCGGATATTTTATGAGCATTAATAAAGATATAATGCGTACTTTATTGTATTCTTATATACCCCGGATACCTGCCGAACAGGAGAAATATAATTTGACAAAAGCAGATATTGAATTAATAACCTACTTGATAAATAAAGTACTGGATGACGATCCGGTTGAAGATTGTAGAATAAAAGGAAGCCGGAAAGACTGGAAAGGACTTCCTTCTTCGAAAAGTTTATTCTATACAAAAAAAATTGCGGTTTACCTATTGGAAACCTCACTTCTCAGTTATTTAGTAATTTGTATTTGCATCCTCTGGATTGTTATGTGAAAAATGATTTAGGGATGACTTATTATGGCCGGTATGTAGATGATTTTATTATAATCCATAGGGATAAAGAAGAGTTGAAAATGATGGTTGAAAAAATAAATAAATTCTTAAAAGACAAATTGCAGCTTGAATTACATCCACGCAAGATTTATTTACAACATTTTTCTAAAGGAGTCAATTTCTTAGGAGCGACGATCAAGCCCTACCGGAATTATATAGCTAACAGGACAAAGAAGAATTTCGCACGGTGTATACATTATTGGAACTGTAAATTATTAGAAAAAGAACCCTCTAAAGAAGAGTTGGCCAGAATGCGTGCATCTATTAATTCTTACCTTGGAGCAATGGTTCACTATTGTACATTTAACATCCGGAAAAAATATTATTAAGGAAAGAGAATCAATTTTTCCGGTATGGATATTTAACGAGAAGTTTGAAACGTTTTGTTTTGAAAAAAGAATATAGAAATATGGATATAAAAATCTATTAGTAAATGATTATGATGCGATTAAAACTATTAATACTGATAACTACTGTTATCAACGGAATTACCGTACAAGCTCAGGATATTTCCCTGGTTCTTGGATATTATCCGGAGCAGCCTTATGTGGTTACCATAAAACAGGGTACCGCTACAGATACTATTCACAAGGGCATACTTGATAAAGAAGGTAAAGGAATTTTTTCTACTCCTAAGGGTTATGCGGGTATGGCTACCCTTTCGGTCGGAGTTTCTAATTTTGATTTTATACTAAGTGATGAGAACTTTACTCTCTCTTGTCCGCAAGAATATATTTACGGAGGCAATGTCGAATTTTCGGGTTCTCAGGAAAACGACTCCTTGCAACTATGGTTTTATCAACAAGCCGTACGCGAACAGAAAATTGCACTCCTGGCGGAAACAGAAAAAGTGTATGATCCAACAGACCTATTTCTATCCTTACTGACAAAAGAAAAAGAAAAGTTATTGAGAGAACAGTCTGGTTTTGAAGGAGCGCTCCAAACAAGCCCGCTATACGCATCCCGGTTCATAAAACTATACAATTTTCAAAATAAGGAAGTACAGGGAATTCTTTTTGCCGATTCATTGCAAAAGGAGAAAATAAGGACTTTTGTGAGAGATAGTCTGGATGTAAACCTGCTGTTTAATTCAGGATTATGGTTTAGTACACTCAATGGCTTATTGGCCTTATACGACTATGATACTGTTTTCCATAGAGATTTTATCGACGATATGTCAAAGCTTTTGGAAAGAACGGCAAGTGACCGGATATATACTACTTTGGCTGAGAATTTGTTTGCTATTTGTGAGACAACCGGATGGAATAATCTGGAAGAAGAACTGGCTTATTTTCTACTCAATGATGCCAGGATAAAAGAACCGACCGGACGCTTTAAAGTACTGATGAATTTATTAAAACTATTTAAAGGCAATAAAGCTCCGGTATTGGCTAATGGACATGAATTACGAAATACTCTGCTGGTTTTTCACGAATCCGGATGCGGAAGTTGTGAAAACGAAATGGAACAGCTCAAAAACAATTATTCCTATATACAGTCCAAGGGTTATGAAATCGTATCAATATCTACAGACAGAGATGATACGATATTCAGGAATACGACTTCTTCTTTTCCCTGGAAACATAAATACTGCGATCTAAAAGGATTCGAGAGCCCGGATTTCATGGCCTATGGAGTGATAGGAACCCCTACTTTTTACCTCATAAATGAAGATGGTATAGTTACCGGACGTTATGCCCGGCTTCAGGATACAGACTTATTTAAGAATGAAGAAAAGTAAGAAAATAAATTGCAATAATCAAAACTTTTGGAAATTGAATAAAGTGTGTTAAGGAACTTACGAGTTCTTATGTATATCGTTTATCCGTGACGGACCGGCGGTGTAATATTTTCGGGCGAAAGCCCCATTAGTTATAATTATTAAAAGAAGAGGGTATGTTCCCCTCAGCCGCCTATCCGTGAGGACAGGCGGCAAAAGAACATACTTTAAGTTATGTTCTTATTCTAAGAATTCCAGGTAAGTCCACACAGGATAATGATCCGAATTTTTTAAGTTTCCTACTGTGCAGTTATAGGCCTTGATATTATCGCTGTGAAGGATATAATCAATTCTGAAAAAAAAACGATGACGATTGAATGTAATTCCCATACCGGAACCACTCTCAGTAAAGGCATCTTTTAAATTTCCTTTTATTTTATAACGTGCGTATGAAATTGGTGTATCATTAAAATCTCCGCAAACAATAGTGTAGTTGTTTTTTGTGTTTTGGATCACTTCACTTATCATATCTGCTTGAATGGCTCTCAACTTATAAGCAGGAGTTAATCTTTGAAACATCATATGTGTAAAAGCCTCCAATTTATGGGTGTCCAGTTCCTTCGTCAGGTTGTAGTAGTCGGAACGTTCATCTGCCGAAATTTTATTAGATTCTAAATGGTTATTAATCAATGTTAGTTTCTTTCCATGAATGTTTAATTCAAAAACGCAAGAACCATTGTATTTGCTTTCTATAGGAAGTGGTTTAACAGATAAAATAGGAAATTTAGAGAAAACTGCAAGGCCGAACATTTGAGTTTCATGGGGAAAATCTAATTTTTCTATATGATAATAGGGCATTTTATGAAGAGCTTTCGCTATATCATTTTCCATTAGAAGTTTTTTATTGCTTAAAGACATACCGAATTCCTGAAAGCAAACAATATCAGGATCCTGATCAATAACGTACTGTATAATAGGGTTTGGACTATCCTTTGTATGTTTTTTTAAATGCTCAAATCTCATTACATTATATGTAAGTATTTTAATGCAATTTTCAGGAATTTCTTTTGTTTTTGGATTGATAGGAAAATAAGTACGGATGGATCCCCAGCATACAATGATTACCAGTATAAAAGTTAGTGCTTGTAACCATTTACGGAAAATTACCCAGAAAAACAGTAAGAGTATATTGAATGCTAATACAAATGGGAAAAATAAACCTAAATAAGGAATATAAGTACTTGAAAGAGGGGATATTCTATTCGAAAATGCAGATCCTAATAAAACAATCAGACTTATAA
>JAJBTS010000419.1 GCA_020860885.1 Bacteroidales bacterium | reverse complement strand
AAGTATTTAAATAGCGTGTTTTATCAAAAGAAAACTTATCCATTATGGAATGATAAACCTCTTCCCCATCGACTTTTAATATAATTTCATTTACTCCATAAATATTGGAAGTTTCATTCATCCGGTCGTAAGCTTTGATTCCCACACCAATTTCGCCCCATGCAGTAATCTTATCTTTGACAATCATTTGCCCGGAAGAATTTTTAATCAATTCAACTTCCTGATTGTTTGTATTTCCATTTACCACTCCTTTATTAAACTGGGGGAAAATCATAAGCCCGCGAATTTCGGGAGGACGAGTATCTTTTATTTTATCCTTATAAAAAGGCAACGGATCCAAAGGCATTTCCGTTTGGGTCTCCCGAATTTCGAAGTGAACATGTGGTCCTCCTGAGCTTCCGGTATTCCCGCTGTACGCAATCTTTTCTCCTTTTGCTATTGATAATTGATCCGGACTAAAAAACAAGTTAACGGCAAAAGTTTCTTTTACGTATTGGCTATCTCTTACGACAGATTCAATGTCTGGAGTAAATCTATCTAAATGAGCATAGACAGAGGTAGTTCCATCGGGATGATCAATATACAAAGCATTGCCGTAACCATAAGGGCTAACACTGATCCGGGAGATATATCCTTCTTTAACAGACTTAACCGGAAGTCCTGTCACTCCTTGTGTCTTAAAATCAATACCTGAATGAAAATGATTTGCTCTTAATTCGCCAAAGTTTCCACTTAAATAAAGAGGAATATCCAAGGGAGGAACCAGATCCTGTGCATGAGTTGCTGAAATAAAAAAGCAAATAGAAAATAGAAAAGGAAGTAATTTTCTCATCCTTCAATCAATTCACCTTTCCCCTGACGGATTACTTCGATCTCTTCGCCTGTGCAATCCACAATAGTAGAAGGCTCCAAGCCTCCATATCCACCATCGATCACCAAATCAATTAAATCTCCATATTCCTCTTCTATAAGCTCAGGATCTGTACTGTATTCTAAAATATCGTCTTTATCGCGCACGGAAGTAGTCAAAATAGGATTTCCCAGTTCCCGGACTAAAGTACGTATGATATTGTTATCGGGGATCCGTATTCCGACTTCTTTCCTGTTCTTATATATTTTAGGTAAATTAGTGGTAGCAGGAAGAATGAAAGTAAACGGCCCGGGAAGGTTCTTCTTCATCAGTTTAAAAACCGTATTGTTAACTTTAGCGAATTCACTGATCGTACTTAAATCGCTGCAAATAATTGAAAGTTTTGTTTTCTGAGGATTTATTCCCTTTATTTTGCAGATCCTTTCAATAGCTCGTACGTTCAAAGCATCACATCCCATAGCATAAACCGTATCGGTAGGATAAATGATTACACCTCCTTCTTTCAAAAGATTGATAATCTTATCAACCTCTTTCTGATTTGTATTTTTATCGTAAAGCTTAACTAACATATCAAAAGATTTTAGCCATAAATAATATTGCCGTTTTCATCTTTGAAGTCATCCATACATTTGCTATAAACAGCCATTGCGCGAAGGCTCATTCCCATACTGGAAAAGCCACCATCGTTAAACAAATTCTGCATAGTAACTTTTTTCGTAAGGTCTGAAAACATAACGATGCAGTAATCGGCACATTCTTCCGCAGAAGCATTTCCCAGCGGAGACATTCTATCGGAGAAATCAAGCAGGTGATCTATGCCTTTTACCCCACTACCTGCTGTAGTCATCGTCGGAGATTGTGAAATTGTATTTACCCTGACTCCTTTTTCTCTCCCATATATATAACCAAAGCTTCGGGCTATCGATTCCAGCAATGCTTTTGCATCAGCCATATCGTTGTAACCATAAAAGGTACGCTGAGCAGCTACGTAGGATAAAGCAAGGATAGACCCCCCTTCCGAGATAGCGTCTAATCTTTTTGCTGTCTGTATCATTTTATGGAATGACATTGCAGAGATATTTAAAGTCTGCGTATACATTTCATAATCCAGATCATCGTACGTCTTTTTCTTACGAACATTCGGAGACATACCAATGGAATGCAGTACGAAATCGATAGGACCGCCTAAAGCCTCCATCGATTTTTTAAACACTTCTTCCAGATCGGAGATATTCGTTGCATCTGCAGGAATAACAATTGTATTGAGTTTCTCTGCCAATGCATTGGTTTCACCCATTCTTACTGCTGTAGGAGTATTCGTAAGCGTTATTTTAGCTCCTTCTTCTACTGCTTTTTCAGCTACTTTCCACGCAATCGACATTTCATTCAATGCTCCGAAAATAATCCCTCTTTTTCCTTTTAGTAGTCCGTACATCTTATTATTTTAACCATTGATCAAACCATCTGAAAAATTCTCTCTGAAATAATATTCCGTTCTGAGGTTTCAATATCCAATGATTCTCATCCGGAAAAATTAACAGGCGGGAAGGTATATCTCTTAATTGAGCAGCATTGAAAGCCATCATTCCCTGCGATGCTAGTATCCGATAATCCAATTCTCCATGGGTAATCATAATAGGAGTATCCCATTTGTCTACGAACCGATGTGGAGAATTAGCAAAAGTACGTTGTGCCACCGGATTGGATTTATCCCAGTACGGACCTCCTATATCCCAATTGGCAAACCACATTTCTTCTGTCTCCAGATATTTCGATTCCTGGTTAAATACTCCGGCATGCGCCAGAAATGCTTTGAAGCGTTTGTTGTGATGACCTGCCAGGTAATATACGGAATATCCTCCATAACTGGCGCCTGTTGCTCCTAACCTATTTTCATCTACAAAAGGTTCTTTTGCTATTTCATCAATGGCAGTCAGATAATCCTGCATATTTTGTCCTGGATAATCGCCACTGATTTGCTCTTTCCATTCCTGTCCGAAACCAATAACTCCCCGTCGATTAGGAGCTACAATAATATAATCGTTGGCAGCCATAATCTGATGATTCCAATGAACCGACCACCCTTGACTTACCGAATTCTGAGGACCTCCCTGGCAATACAAAAGAGCCGGATATTTTTTATTAGGATCAAAATGGGGCGGATAAATTATCCAGGTCAACATTTCTTTACCGTCTGTAGTTTTTATCCAGCGGCCTTCTACATTTCCCATAGTCAGTTTATCCAGGATATCATTATTCTCCTGCGATAAATTATTTTGCGATCCATCGGCCAATTGAACAGAATAAACTTCCGGAGGGGAACTCATAGAACGACGCATCCCTATCAGATAATCACCGGCAAAAGCAACCGACGAGTAATCATACATCCCGTCTGTTATTTTTGTGATATAATCAGGTCCAGCGACTACCGGTTCTAAAGCATTTACTGTATGTATCTGGTAAGTACCTCTTACATTAGAAACAAAATAAATCGTTTGGGAGTTAGTGTTCCAACAAAAATTATCTACATCAAAATCAAAGTATTGAGTAAGATCTTTCTTTTCTCCGGTTCCCATATCCATCAGGAAGAGGCGGTTTTTATCCGATTCGTAACCATCCCGCTCCATACTCAGCCAAGCGATATATTTACCATCCGGAGAAAATCGGGGATGGACATCGTAGCCCATCATTCCTTCTGTAATATTCCGGGTTTCTTTTGTATCTAAGTTATAAAAATAAATATCTGAATTCGTAGAAAGGGTGTATTCTTTTCCGGTTTTCTTCCGGGAAGTATAGGCTACTTGTTTACCATCGGGCGACCAATCGAGATCGTCAATTCCACCGAAAGGTTTCATTGGAGCTTCATAAGGTTCACCTTCAAGAATATCAATAACATTACTTATGGATTTTCCGTCAAAATCAGCAATAAACGGATGAGGTACGGTTTCCACCCATTCATCCCAATGCTTATACATCATATCGTCGATGACTCTCCCACTTGCTTTATCCAGATCTTTATAAAGATCGGAAGCAAGTTCTACCGATTTCACCTGACTTATAAATAATATCTTTTTCTCATCGGGTGAAAAACAGAATCCATCTATTCCTTTTTCATAATTACTTAATTGGATACGTCCTGTTCCATCAGGATTCATCTCCCAGATTTGCCCTCCGTAGAGGAAAGCAATCTTATCTCCGCTTTTGATCCATTGAACATCCCCTTCACTTTTTGCAGAATGTGTAATCTGCTTTTTATCCGAACCATCCACATTCACAGTAAATAATTCACGGTTACGTTTATTTAACGCTATATCTCCATAAGATACACCGTAAAGAATTTTTTGCTTATCGGGAGATACGGAAACACCGCTAACCTGACCTAGTAAATGAAGTATCTCTGGAGTCAAACGATCCCCTTTCACTTCAATATTTGCTTTTCCAATTATAGGATCACTACTTTCCTCTTTTTGAGGATTATTGCATGCCGAAATAAGTGCTGTTAACATAAAAATAAATAAATAACTTTTCTTCATGATCCCGGATATTGATTTATTTCTAATAGTTCAACTTCAAAAAACAAAGTTGAGTACCCTTTTATACCCTGATAAAGCACAGAGCCATATCCCATATAATAGGGAATACACAATCTCCATTTATCACCTACCACCATATTTTGAAGAGCAATATTAAAACCTCTTACTGTACTATTCACCACGAAAGTACTTCCCAGATTGAAATTCTGTTCCTGAAATCTTTGTTCGCTATTCAACCAGATATGAGTAGTATATTTATCGTCTTTCCAAAGCAGATAAACCACATCGGAATTTCCCGGAGCAATCAGTGTATCAACACTTACAGTGTTATTTCCACTTGTTCCTGCGTCAAACAGATTTCCATCGTAATAAGACCCTTTATACAATACTCTTACCGAGGCAGTTTGCAACGGTTTTTCCGTGCTTTTCCCACTTCTTACAACACCATAATAAACTCCATCTCCCACTCCCGGAGGAGTATCGATTATCGGTTTCCATTCTATTGAAGAAGTATCTATACCAAGTGCTACATCATTGTAGGCTTTATCATTAGCAGCTTTCCACTGCTTATCCGTATCGTTATCATCATCGTTACAACTGCTAAAAAGAAAAGGGATAATAACTGCTAATAAATATATTAATTTTTTATTTTTACACATACTGAATTAAAATTGCACCTGGGGAGCCACTTCCGCTCCAGGTTGAGATTTGAAATAAGGTTTCTCTGCAAAACCGAATATATTAGCTATAATGTTAGTAGGAAAGCCCCTTACCATATTATTATATACTGAGGCTACATCATTAAAACGTGTCCGTTCCGTTGCGATTCGGTTTTCTGTTCCCTCCAACTGAACCTGCAAGTCGCGAAAATTTTCGTTTGCCTTTAAATCAGGATAAGCTTCCACACTCACCAACAATCTATTAAGAGCTGATCCCAGTTCTCCTTGCACCTGCTGAAACTGAGCCATTGTTTGCTCATTCAGATTGGCAGGATCGATAGATATTTGAGTTGCTTTTGCACGTGCATTAATCACGTTCTCAAGAGTAGTCTGCTCATGCTGTGCATATCCTCTTACCGTAGCCACCAAATTAGGGATCAGGTCAGCTCGGCGTTGGTATTGATTTTCTACATTTCCCCACTGGGCTTTTACTGTTTCATCGGCCTGCACAAGTTTATTATAATCTCCTTTGAACCAAAAGAAAAGGACTCCTGCAAGAACTACTACTATTAAAATAACTATTAACGACTTTTTCATGATTCAGCGATCTTTTTTAATAAATATTTCATACTTACTTTTTCCGAAATAATTTTTTCCAATTCTTCAATAGCGACCCTTTCCTGTTGCATTGTATCACGGTAACGTATAGTTACACAATTATCATTCAAAGTATCATGATCTATTGTAATACAATAAGGAGTACCTATTGCATCCTGCCGACGGTAACGTTTTCCGATAGAATCTTTTTCATCGTACTGGCAATGGAAATCAAATTTTAGTTTATCCATGATTTCACGTGCTTTTTCAGGAAGTCCGTCTTTCTTCACCAACGGTAGAACGGCTAATTTTACCGGAGCTAAAGCAGGTGGCAACTTCAATACAACACGTGTTTCTCCATTTTCCAATTTTTCTTCGCAATAAGATCCAGCCAAAACAGTCAGGAACATGCGGTCTACACCAATGGATGTTTCTATAACGTAAGGAACATAAGACTTGTTTAGTTCAGGATCAAAGAATTGAATCTTCTTCCCTGAAAACTTCTCATGGCTGCTCAAATCAAAATCTGTTCGGGAATGGATTCCTTCCACTTCTTTAAATCCAAAAGGCATTTCAAATTCAATATCCGTTGCTGCATTCGCATAATGAGCCAGTTTATCATGATCGTGGAACCGATATTTTTTATCGCCTAACCCCAACACTTTATGCCATTTTATACGGGTTTGTTTCCACTTATCGAACCAATTTAATTCTTCTCCAGGCCTTACAAAAAACTGCATTTCCATTTGCTCAAATTCCCGCATACGAAAAATGAACTGACGCGCCACAATCTCGTTCCGGAAAGCTTTTCCTATCTGGGCGATACCAAAAGGTAATTTCATACGTCCTGTTTTTTGTACGTTCAGGAAATTAACAAAAATACCCTGAGCCGTTTCCGGACGAAGATAAACTTTCATAGCTCCATCGGCAGTAGATCCCATTTCGGTTGAAAACATAAGATTAAACTGACGGACATCGGTCCAGTTCTTTGTTCCGGAAATAGGACACACCACCTCGTAATCTATAATTATTTGCCGCAGTTCTTCCAAATTATTATCATTGAGTGCCTGTGCGAAACGTTGATGTATTTCTTCTTTCTTTCTTTGATTCTCCAGTACACGCGGATTGGTTTCTCTGAATTTAGTTTCATCGAAAGCATCTCCAAAACGCCTGGATGCTTTCTCTACTTCCTTGTTGATCTTATCTTCATATTTAGCCATCAGATCTTCAATCAACACATCCGCTCTGTATCTCTTTTTGGAGTCTTTATTATCAATCAAAGGATCATTAAAAGCATCTACATGCCCGGATGCCTTCCATATTGTAGGATGCATAAATATAGCTGAATCTATTCCAACCACATTTTCATTAAGAAGGGTCATACTATCCCACCAATATTTTTTTATATTATTTTTCAATTCCACACCATTCTGCCCATAATCATAGACAGCTCCCAAACAATCGTATATCTCAG
>JAJBTS010000345.1:6746-7173 GCA_020860885.1 Bacteroidales bacterium | reverse complement strand
TTAAGTAATATGAATAAGAAATATTAAGAGCAATTATATTCTTATTTTCAATATTTCGGATGCCAGCTCAGGTAGTAATAGGTTTAACAAACCTTCCTATGGATGGAGCCTTATTGGAATTACGGCAACAAAAGTGTAGATAAAGATAATGTAACTGGTAAAAAGGATTTGTGTTGCTTCGTACTCAATTTCATAGTAAAAGAATCCAGGCTCCTCTGGCATCCGATAATTATTAGGCGTCTCCTATGAATAAGTAAAAGTCTTGTCTAGTACATATTTCCTACCCTTACCCGAGAGTTATCCATCTCCTTAAATCTTATCATCCCAGGAAATAGTTGAATCACTCATTTGAAAAAGCCCGAAGATCTATAAAGGAATCCATGAACATTACGTTTTGATCATTGTTACATTAATAAATGTCAATAAA
>JAJBTS010000345.1:0-6736 GCA_020860885.1 Bacteroidales bacterium | reverse complement strand
TTTTTACAACAAATTGTTAAGCAGTAATTAAATCAACAAACATATGTTTAAGAATACTATTCTATACTGTACCATCTTAGTATTATCTGTCGGTTGTTTATCTGCCCGGGGAAAAGAAATTCCGCTAACCTTCGAACAAGCTATGCATCTGATGCAGGGAGATAATAAAAATATCCGGATCGCGGAATACGAAACCGAACTGGCTAAAAGCGAGCATCATAGGGTCCATTCATTCTGGTTGCCACGGATAACCGCTACCGGAGCATATGTTCATTTGTCGAACAATATTGAGGTAAAAGAATCTCTATCTCAGTTCACAGGTCCGGCTGTAGATTTTATTCATTCCATATTTCCTGAAGAAGAACTTATCTCTTCCTTACTAAATGAAGTAGGAAAAAATTCTTTCAGTGTTCCTTTACTACCCAGAGATATGACAACTATTGATGCCCTTGTAACTTTTCCTGTTTTTACAGGAGGGAAACGTATCTATGCTGGGAAGATAGGAAAACTTATGGTAAATGCAGCTGAGATCAATAAAGAAAATATAGACTCACAACAGCAGATTTTATTAGTACAAACTTATTACGGACTACGTTTAGGCCGGGAGGTCGTAAAAGTCAGAAAGGAAACTTACGATGCGATGGAAATCCATTACCAAAATGCCTTAAAACTGGAAGCGAACGGCATGCTGAATAAAGCGGAAAGATTATTCTTTCAGGTAAACCGCGACGAAGCCAAAAGGGAACTGGAAATGGCCGTCAAAGAACTGGATGTATTGGAAAATGCGTTCAGAACATTGGTAAAGATCAATTCAGACGGCACAGTACTCCCCGTATCTTCTCTTTTTATTAACGAAAACCTGCCCGAAGTAATTTACTTCAAAGAGCTGGTATTACAAAACAATTACCTTTTAAACGGAATTGATATACAGGATGATATCCAAAAAAATCAACTTAAAATAGCTCAGTCTGCTTATTTGCCCGACATAGAATTGTTCGGCAAACAGACATTATATGCTAACGGAATTCCCAAGAACTTTTCGCCGAGAACGATGGTAGGAATAGGATTTATATGGAACATATTCGATGGGCTGGATCGCGAAAAAAGAATAAGACAGGCAAAAATAAACAGCCATATTCTTACTACGGAGAAAAAAAAGGTTAAAGACGACATCCTGTTGGCTGTAGATAGATTTTATAATCAGACCCAGACAGCCCTTGATAATGTAGAGGCACTAAAAACAACTATTGAAATGAGCAGGGAACTGGTACGGTCCCGCCGCAAAGCTTATTCGGAAGGAATGGCAACCTCCGCCGAAGTAATAGATGCTGAATTGATGTTATCAAAAATGAGGCTTGCAACTTTATTGGCTTATTTCCAGTTTGACACCGGTTTGATAAACTTGTTATCTGTGAGCGGAGTACCCGATACCTTTTATCAGTACAGCCTGAATGGTAAAGACGAAAGATATGTCTTCAGTAAATAAAGTAAAATATAAAGATATAGATCATCAGACAAAGATGGAAAAAAGTAAAAAGTATATTGCAATAGCATTCGTAGTTGTACTGGTTATCGTAGTGATTATTTCTACGATTGGAATACTTTCTTTAGGCAAGCAACCTGAACTCATGCAAGGTCAGATTGAAGCTACCGAAATACGGATATCGGGTAAAATACTTGGACGCGTGAACCGCTTCTTAGTAGAAGAAGGCCAAAATGTTGAAAAGGGGGATACATTGGTTGTGATCAATAGCCCGGAAGTGATGGCACAATATAATCATGTGAATGCACTCGGCGATGTGGCTATCTATGAAAATCAGAAAGTTGAAGAGGGTACCCGAAAAGAAATTGTGGAGGCCGCCCGTCAGGGATGGAATAAAACAAAATCGGATTTAGATCTGGCAGAGATAACTTACAGACGTATACAATCCCTTTATCGCGACAGCGTGATTACCGAACAACGAAGAGACGAAACGGAGGCCCTTTACAAAGCAACACAGGCAGCAGAAAGAGCAGCCTTCCAGGTATATCAGCTTGCAATGGAAGGCGCCAGCGTTCAGGACAGGAAAAGTTCACAGTCTCTCGTAAGAGCAGCCAGAAGCACAGCAGAAGAAATCGAATTCCTTCTCGAAGATACACGGCTCGTAGCTCCCGAATCAGGCCAGATAGCCGTAATTTATCCTAAACGGGGTGAGCTTGTCGCTCCCGGAACTCCGATTATGTCTCTTATCGTATTAGAAGAAGCTTATGTTATATTAAATGTGCGTGAAGATCTTATGCCCCGCTTTAAAATCGGAGGAAGGTTCGTAGGAAATGTACCGGCAATTAACCGGCAGGAAATCGAATTTGAAGTATATTATATAAGTCCTCTGGGAAGCTATGCCACATGGAAATCAACCAAACAGGCAGGATCCTATGATATGAGGACTTTTGAAATAAAAGCACGACCTGTCGATAATGTGGCCGGCCTGCGACCCGGCATGTCCGTATTAGTAAACGTAGGCTTATAAATCCTGCATGGAAGCTAAAAAGAAAAAAGGTGCATTCCGGCTTGTTCTTGAAAGAGAACTGAACCGGATGATATCCCGTAAATTATATTTTGGGGTATGTATTGTATTACCTTTATTCTGTATTCTCTTTATGACTACTATATTCGGTTCAGGTAGTATGGAAAATATTCCTATCGGTCTGGTCGATCTTGACAGGACTCCATCCTCAAGAGAGATAGGCCGCATGCTGGCATCTGTACCGACATCCCAGGTGGCTGCCTCCTATACAAATCTTCAGGAAGCGCGGGATGCCATAGTGAGAAAAGAAATTTATGCTTATGTGATTATCCCAGATAATTTTGAGTCGGACCTGTTAGGAAAAAGAGAGGTCACCATCGCTTATTATATCCATTATGCACTTTTAAGCGTAGGGGTGGAACTGCAGGGAGCCTTAGAAACCTTTTTCGCACAGGTGCAGCTCGCTCCTCTTATAACAGCCGGATCCAGTATGGGAACTTCTCAGGATGAAATTATCAGTTTTATTCTCCCTGTCAATTTCGAGGCTCATCCCCTGTTCAATCCATCCCTCGACTACACGATCTACCTGACCAATCCCTTCTTCTTTATCTTACTCCAAATAATTATACTTTTGGTGACAATGTATGTTATCGGAAGTGAGATAAAGTTCAAAACGGCGGAAGACTGGCTTCAAACAGCCGGTATGAATATCTTTACGGCAGCCACTGCCAAACTTTTGCCTTATACCATTATATATATCATAATGGGGATATTTGCCAATTTTGTTATGTTTGGCATTCTCAGGATTCCTCTTGATAGTGGTTTTCTTCCGATCAATCTTTCTACTATTCTGTTTATCATTGCTACGCAGGCCTTCGGGGTTTTTATCTTTTCACTTTTCCCGGCACTTAGTATTGTGATAAGTATAGGGTCGATGGTAGGTTCTTTAGGCGCTACTTTATCAGGCGTTACATTCCCTCTTTTTGCCATGCATCCGGTCATTTATTATGCCTCTTTCCTGTTTCCGGTTAAGCATTTTGTTGCAATAAATCAGAATATCTTATATGGAAACTACGTTTTTCCTTATGACTGGCAAAACGCATGTATCCTGATATTATATATTTTACCGGCACTCCTCATCCTTCCACATCTGAAGAAAGCAACCCTAAGCCATAAGTATGAAAACATCGAATAAAGTTAAAAAATATATACAGGTGATCCCGGAATATATAATCCGTGAATTCCGGATCATATCGACCAGTTATTCTATTCTGCTGGTGCTGATAGGGGGTGTATTTATATATGGGATACTCTACAATTACATGTACCAGCCCAACCTCATCCGACATGCTCCTGTAGCGGTGGTTGACTTATCGGATTCTCCTCTCAGCCGGGAATACCTCCGGTTGGTCCAAGCTTCTCCGCAAGTGGAAATCTATGCCTATGCTCCCGACATCCTTGCCGCACAGGAGTTCATGAAAAAGCAGGAGGTTGTAGGAATTATATACATTCCACAGGACTTTGAAAGAAGGACAGGCAGGGGCGACCAATCGGTTTTCCTCGCTATGGGAAACACCAGTGCATTTATGAATTTCGCCTCTATACAGGAGGCTACAGCAGGTGCTATGGTGGAACTGGATGAACGGCACCGGAGTGAAAGAGTGGTCTTTTTACCTCTTCCGACATTATATGCTATATCGCAGTCCCAGTCTATTGATATAGTGGGAACTCCTTTATTTAACTATACGGAAGGCTACGGGAGCTATCTCATCCCAGCGGTTTTCATCCTGATACTTTTCCAGACACTGATGATGGTTATAGGTATGATAACCGGAAATGAACGACATACAAGGTCTAATTTATATTATGCTCAGAACGGACTAAAGATTGGAAATTTATCGGCCATCGTACTAAGTAAAACCTTTACTTATTGTATATTATACGCAATATTCGCATATTTCCTGATAGGTTTACTACCAAAAATTTTCAGTATTCCCGAATTAGGAAATAGATGGGATGTGGGTATGCTTCTTATACCTTTTCTGCTGACCTCATGTTTTTTCGGGCTTACATGTTCATTCGTTTACACCGATTCCGAAAGCCCTTTGCTGATGATAGCTTTTTTTCAGTAGGTTTGGTATTTCTGTCCGGAATGTCTTATCCACTGGAACTGATGCCCTGGTACTGGAAGGCATTCCATTACATTATCCCCGCTCCTCCTGCTGTATTGGCATATATAAAAGTAAACTCTATGGGTGCTTCGCTTGCAGATATCCGGACAGAATATATAACTCTATGGATACAATGTTTTATTTACTTCCTAACGGCTTGTGCAGTCATGAAATATAATATTAAGAAAGCAGTAATTGAACCAACCCGGAATTAAGTCAGAATAACGTATTACTGAAAAATAATACAAGGCGTGGTAATAAAAGTAAGGGTTTTAGATAAGTTCTTTCAAAAAGTTTAGAAAAAGTTTGGACCTTACAAGCGGATACAAAAAAGACCTACGACATAAACCGTAGGTCTTTGATAATCAATGTCGGGATGACAGGATTTGAACCTGCGACCACACGCCCCCCAGACGCGTACTCTACCGGGCTGAGCTACATCCCGAATTATTTCGCCACAAAGGTAAAACTTCTTTTTGAATAATGCAAGATGAAAAATTGTCAGTCCTTATTGTTAATTTGATTTAAGCGAACCTTGTCTGGGTTAAATTTGTTAAAACGATAGCAGTAAACTGTAGTTTTGTACGTTATTTGTATATAACTTTATATACGAAAAAATATATTCTATAATTAAAAACAAGAAAATATGAAAATGAATTGGAAAATGTTATTTGGCTTCCTTCTTGTGAGCCTTTTAAGTGCAGGAATAGCCTTAGGGACTTATTCGCACTTGAACAAGAATGACAATCTGTCTGTAGCCGGTGTTTTTCCTCAGGCAGGCTATCAACCGGTCGGTTATAACATTGTAGCTGCTGAAAATACAGACTTTACGTTAGCTGCAGAACAAAGTGTGAATGCAGTGGTACATATCAAATCGGTTGCAAAACCATCCCAAAGAGAGAGATCTCAAAGGTATTTTGATCCTTTTGAATTCTTTTTCGGGCAATCTTCTCCTCAATATCAAAATCAACCACGTGTGGGTTTTGGCTCGGGAGTGATTATAGCAACCAATGGATATATAGTAACTAATAACCATGTGATCGAAGGAGCGGATGAAATAGAAGTTACGACCAACCACAATCAAAAATATACTGCCAAATTGATTGGAGCCGATCCATCTACAGATATTGCATTATTAAAAATAGAAGGAGATAATTTTCCCGTTATCCCTTTTGGAGATTCTGATGCATTAAAAATTGGAGAATGGGTTCTGGCTGTAGGTAATCCATTTAATTTGACATCCACGGTTACTGCAGGAATTGTTAGTGCAAAAGGTCGTGGAAATGTGACTCCTAGCTATGGAAGCAGAAATGCGCAGGACAAAGTAGAATCTTTTATTCAGACAGATGCTGCTGTTAATCCGGGAAATAGTGGAGGCGCATTAGTTAATACTAAAGGAGAACTGGTAGGTATCAACACCTCCATCTATACTGAAACAGGAAATTTCGTAGGATATTCTTTTGCCGTGCCTATCAGCCTGGTAAAAAAAGTTGTTACTGATATTCAACAATATGGAGCTGTACAAAGAGCCATGTTAGGAGTTACTGTAATGGAATTACCTGTTCTTAAGGAAGTAGAACCGGAAACTTATAATAAATTAAAAGTAACGGAAGGTGTTTATGTAAGTGGATTTTCTCCAAATAGTTCTTCTGAAAAAGCAGGAATTAAAGAAGGAGATGTAATAACAGCCATCAATGGAACAAAAATTAAAAGTTACAGTGAATTAAGAGCACAAATCAGCCGTTATAGCCCGGGAAACACTATTGAAATAGAAGTTCAAAGAGGAAACGATACTAGAAAATTCAGAGTAGAACTAAAAAATGATCAGGGCACCACTGAAATCATTAAAAACAGAAGTGCTTCTGAAGTATTAGGCGCAACTTTCTCTGAACTATCTGCTGAAACTCAAAGGAAAGCCGGTGTTAACTATGGTGTGGAAGTTACCAACATTAAAAATGGTAAACTTAGGAATGCAGGAATCAAGGATGGATTTATTATTCTTACAATCAATGATAACCGTCTGACTTCTCCTGACTCACTTATTAAAATAGTAGAATC
>JAJBTS010000329.1 GCA_020860885.1 Bacteroidales bacterium | reverse complement strand
TTTTCTTCGGGTTATAAGGATGGCTAATATACAATAACTTATGCACCTGTATATATCACTTTAAATCTGGATTTTCTGGATAATGATCTGGTTCCTGTATTGTCAACGAAATCAATAACAGAACCAAGAGCAGCAACAGACAAATTAGGATATGGCGGGGTATTGGTTATTAATGGATATATTACCGAAGGAAATATCAATCTTTATGCTTTTGATCTGGCATGCCCGGTTGAAATTGACAGAGAAATCAAAATTGTTCCTGACAATTCGGGGAATGCTGCTTGCCCTCAATGTAAAGAAGTATATAATATTGGAAGTGGAACAGGAATTCCTACCAAAGGAATTTCAAAACATGCTTTGCGTAAGTATAATGTTGGAAACAATGGAGGTAATCGATTCTTAATTTCTAATTAGATTTTAGGTTACAATAAAATTATTTTATTAATAAAAAAAACGTCATTGAGATTTCTAAATCACAATGACGTTTTTTCTTTAGAGTGGAATCAAAGGTTTATCTGAGAATCTTACAATTTTATCCGATAAGTTACCCCAAGCATTAAACGATTATTCTCTGCTTTTTCATAATTGACATCATATCGAAGAAAACCACTTAAATAGGTCGCTCTAGACAATCGATATTCTGCTCCACCTTGAAAACGTATACGAACAAGATCATAACGAGGATCATTCAAAACTGTAGAAAAGTCACATGATACGGAAGGTGTCCAACGAGATTTCCAAAAATTATATTCTGCCTGAATTCTATTCCTTAATACATATTTTGGATTTACATTATATTCACCTCTATTTTCATCTCGTATAGTTCCTTGAAACCGGCCTCTCCAGGACAAAGTAAAACTACCTACATCTTCTTTGTATGAAACATTAAGAAAATATCGATGTCTGGCTTCGTACTGATAATCGTTATTATATGTATATAAAAAAGAATAAAAAGCACCTATCCTCACCTTCTGTCTAATAATAGCATAATCTAATCCTAATGTGGTAGCACTTCTTTGGAATCCATAATTATTGTTATCAACAAGACGGATCTCTTCGTCGAAATTGAGCCGGAAATCACGATTCAGTTCTTTAACAACTTCAAAAGTAAGTGTAGTCCCCAGATCTGTTTCTTTTTGAGCTTTAGCTGTAGTCAACCCAAAAAAGCAAATAAAGATGAGTAAGACCGGATATTTTATTTTTTTCTCCATTAATAATGGTTTATGAGAAGCGAGTAATAGTATCTATCGTATTTATCTCTCCTGAAGTAATTTTATAATATACTTTTATGAAAGCAACATCGCGTAAGAAATCAATGTGTCCTACTTCTACCTTTGTAATATTCAAGCCGGTTCTCTCCTTCAAATCATCCAACATCTCTTCATATTTATCGGGTTTAATTAAAGCAATTTTCTCGTACAGGACAATCTTTGTAGATGTATGTTTGACAAATTTATTGCTTTCCAGCACCCATATAATAGCTATAAATAAAAGATTTGCTACTAATAAAGTTGTATAGTCTACATCCATAGACAAACCATTAACAGCTGAAATACCAATTATTACAAAGAGATAAGTCATTTCCCGAATTGCTACTGTTTCCGTTCGATACCGGATCATTCCAAATATACAGAAAAGGCCTAAGGCAAATCCAAACTCCATAGAAAGATTTTGGAGGATAAATAAGAGTAAGAAAATAGTACAACTGAATAACATGAAAGTAAAGTAATAATCTTTCCTCACACTTTTCCTGTAATAGAAAAATTGAATAATAATCCAGCATACCAGTAAGTTAGCTGTAAATCTTATTAACAGCATTAATAGTATATTAGGATCAAAAAGAGATACTCCCATAAACGAAGGTCCTTTTTCGGCCAAAGCCTGAGTAAATTCCTGTACAATCCCAGGATCATAATCTGATTGAATCATGTAGTATTTATTGTTATAGTTTATTAATTCTTTGCCATCTAGCTTTGAAACGATTGTATTTAATATGCGGATTTGTGTAAACCAATCCCATACAATATTTGCTGAAAGAAGTTTTCTTTATACGTAATTTCATTAGAATGTCACGGAAATCAGAACGTTGCCATCCATCCTGCTTCAATTCGAGAATCATTATTTGTTCCAATTCTTTCTTTTTTCCTGTTCTATAATTAAAAAAAACAAGATTAATGTCAATGGTGATACGTTCAGTCTTTCTGTTATTAACCAGAGTAATACGACTGAAAGTATTTGCCAGAGACGGTTCCAGTTTTAGACTTTCGAAAAGAGAATGCTCTTTTAAAAATTCAATATTTGCTTCCAGATCATTTATAGAATCGACATGAGATATATCTATCGGTACGCGGATCTTTTTTGTTCTTCCTTTATTGTTTTTATTCTTAACTTCCAGAAAAGATATTTTAGAATCGACATAAGAACGTATACGTATCTTTTGTCTGTTTAATTTTCCATTCTGGTGCATAGTAAACATATCCATCTGCGGAGTATCCAGATATTGTGTTGTATAAGGCGCAATCCGGGTACCATTATTAATCTGCACTTTAAAATAAGGCTTCATTTCTTCCAGCAATTGAGGAAGAAGAGCCACAGGAGCCACAAATTTGGAGTCGATGCGATCCATCAAGCGGATACTCTTCATCTCATCTAATGTAATTGGATCCATTTTCTCTAAAATAGCAGTAATCTTAGCTAACATGTAATGAATGTTTTCCCGGTATAAATATTTTATCTATAAATATATTCAAATACTTTAGTTGAGAAGAGTTTTCCATCCGGATTGTAATTGTACTGAATTTTCTTCCGTCCTTCTTCGTTGTATTCGAATTTACGTATTCGTACTAACTTATTCTTATCGTTATAAACATTTTCTCGAATGCATTGATTTATTTCATTGTATTCGTAAGTTATACGCTCTTTCTGGCCATATACCGCATATTCAATATCTTCGGTCTTATATCCGGCCTCATTCCAGGTGGCTTCACGATCCAGCCATCTTTTCTTTCCTTTAGCATCCATATTCCATTCTTTCACAACCAGACTTTTCCTGATTTCGCGTCTGAGGTCAATCTGTTGACCATCTTGCAGAGGCTTTTGTTCCTGAGCGATTATGTTAATAAAATAGCCTCCAATAAAAAGGATCATTATCAATCCTAAGGAATATTTTTTTATAATTTTCATTTTATACTGTAATAATAATCACAAAATCTTCTTCAAATTCATATAATTCACCATCTTCAACTTTGATTTCTTTCTTTACAGCCGACATCATTTCTGTATTTGGGTCTTCCGTAACCACCCAAACTTCGTATTCTCCAGGGATTATATTTGTAAATTCAAATACACCCTGATCTCCAATACGAACATCATCAAAAGCCGTCAAAGCACCTTTACGTTGAAGATAAACTCTTTCTCCCATTGCTGGTCCTTCAGCTACCTTACGTCCTTTATCATAATAGTGAGCTTCTACATAACCTCTGATAGTTGCAATACCCCTCTTCACCGGAGTAGTAATAAATATAGTGTCCGCCATGGACAATGATCCACTTACTTTAGATACAACATAATTGCGAACTTCCTGACCAGTAATATCTTCGGAATAAGCTGAGACAATATAATCTCCGCTTCGTAAGAAGTCAAAACGATACAATCCGTTTCCATCGGTACGTAAATCATCTCCCTGATAGTCTTTGAGATTATTCCCAAAAGTTAATCGAACCCGAACATCTATAGCTGGAACAGTGTCAACGATAACAGAAGGATCTTTCTCCCAATACCGCAATTTATAAACGTAGCCTTCCAGAGAAGAAGATCCACCAAAACCCTCATCTTTATTACACGAAGTCAACAAACATAAGATAGGTAGTAAAAATAGATAACAATATATTTTCATGGTATAAAAGTTAGCGTGAGTTTCCGAAATTTTTATATATCAAACATATAAAGATATTTGTTTTTTCTTTAAAAGCAATTATAATATTAAAAAACGTTTTTTAATCACTTTTATTGTAAAAAAAATAGGGTTATCCAATTTTTTTAGATAACCCTATAATATTTATAAAAAGTTTTTACTCTCCTTTATTTTCCTTATTTTGAGTAACTTCTTTTGCAGGTTCTTCTATTTTAGGAGCTTCTTCTTCAACTTTAGGTTCTTCTACTTTGGGAGCTTCTTCAACAGGAGCTTTTTTCTCTGACTTAGAAGCTTTTGCCTTAGTTGCCTTTGAAGTTATTTCTTCTGTTGCTGAAGTATCCTTGTTAGAGCTTCTTCGTGAACGACGTGTTTTTGCAGCTTTTGGAGTTGCTTTTTCTTTCAACATTAATTCATTGTAATCTACCAATTCAATAAAGCACATAGAAGCATTGTCTCCCAAACGATTACCTGTTTTTATAATACGAGTATAGCCACCCGGACGATCTGCAATCTTTTGAGATATCTCTTGAAATAATTCAGTTACTGCATACTTATTATGTAATTCCTGAAATACAAGACGTCTGGAGTGAGTAGTATCGTTTTTTGATTTGGAAATAATTGGCTCTATATATTTACGAAGTTCTTTCGCTTTTGCAACAGTCGTAAAAATTCTCTTGTGCATAATTAAAGAAACAGCCATATTGGAAAGCATAGCTGCCCTATGAGAATAAGTACGACCTAAGTGATTTATTTTTTTATTATGTCTCATCGTTAATTATCTTTATCTAATTTATATTTAGAGATATCCATACCAAAATTCAGATTCAGTCTTTCCAATAACTCATCCAATTCAGTCAAAGACTTTTTACCAAAGTTACGGAATTTCAATAAATCATTCTTCTGATACTTCACAAGTTCACCTAAAGTTTCAACATCCGCTGCCTTCAGGCAGTTAAGAGCTCTTACGGAAAGATCCATATCTGCTAATTTTGATTTCAACAATTGACGCATATGCAGAACTTCTTCGTCGAATTCTTCATTAGCTTCTGCACTTGCTGTTTCCAAATGATTTTTTTCATCAGAGAATAACATAAAGTAATGAATCAAAATACGAGCTGCTTCTTTCAAAGCTTCTTTCGGATGAATTGATCCATCCGTAGTAATCTCTATTGTTAATTTTTCGTAGTCTGTTTTCTGTTCTACACGAAAAGGCTCAACAACATATTTTACATTTACAATAGGTGTAAAAATAGAATCAATAGGAATTTGATTGATATCATCATTTTCGGTTTTATTATCTTCAGCAGGAACATAACCTCTACCTTTTCCGATTGTCAATTCTACTTTAAAACTTGCACTCTTATCCAAATGACAAATAACGAAATCAGGATTCAAGACTTCAAAACCAGCCAGTTGCTTTGATATATCTGATGCTTTGAATTCTTCAGTACCTGAGACACTAATAGTCACTTTTTCATTCTCAATATCTTTTACGGTTTGCTTAAACCTTACTTGCTTAAGATTCAGGATAATGTTAGTTACATCTTCCAGTACACCCGGCACAGTAGAAAACTCATGTTCAACACCATCAATCTTAATAGAAGTGATCGCATAGCCTTCTAAAGAAGATAAAAGAATACGGCGAAGGGAATTACCAATAGTAATCCCATAACCGGGTTCCAACGGACGGAATTCAAACTTCCCGTATTTGTTGTCCGCTTCCAGCATTAATACTTTATCGGGTTTTTGAAATGCTAATATCGCCATAGGAACTTTATTATTTAGAATATAACTCTACGATTAACTGCTCTTTAATATTCTCCGGAATGTCTGTTCTTTCAGGAATATGCAAAAACTTTGCACTCATAGAAGCATTATCGTATTCAATCCAAGGATATTTACTATGGTTCACGCCAGAGACGCTATCCAAAATTACTTCTAATGATTTAGACTTTTCACGGACACCAATGACTTGCCCTGGTTTCACAGAGTAAGAAGGAATATTCACTACTTTTCCATCTACTACTATATGACAATGTGAAACTAATTGACGAGCTCCTGCTCTTGACTTTGCCAAGCCCATACGATAAACAATATTATCAAGACGACATTCTAATAATTGAAGTAAAATTTCGCCGGTAATACCCTTTGAACGGGCAGCTTTATCAAATAAATTACGGAATTGTTTTTCTAATACTCCGTACGTATACTTTGCTTTTTGTTTTTCACGTAATTGGATACCATATTCGGAAGTTTTCTTCTTTCTTCCATTTCCATGTTGTCCCGGGGGGTAGTTCTTTTTACTAAGAACTTTACCCGGGCCGAAAATTGGCTCACCGAATTTACGTGCAATCTTTGTTTTTGGTCCAGTATATCTTGCCATTTTTTTATTTATTAAAAGTTCTGTGGACAGGAATTTGTGCAGCCGCGATTACAGAGAGGGGTGATGTAATCTATTCACGCATTCTTATCCTGTACAGGTAATTAACTTGATTAAACTCTTCTTCTTTTCGGAGGACGACATCCGTTATGTGGAAGTGGTGTAACATCAACTATTTCTGTTACTTCAATTCCGGCTCCATGTACGGTTCTGATAGCAGATTCACGACCATTTCCCGGACCTTTCACATAAGCTTTTACTTTTCTCAAACCCAGATCAAAAGCAACTTTAGCTGCATCCTGAGCGGCCATTTGAGCGGCATAAGGAGTGTTCTTTTTAGAACTTCTGAATCCCATCTTACCTGCAGAAGACCATGAGATTACCTGACCTTCACTATTGGCAAGCGTAATAATAATGTTGTTAAATGAAGAGTGAACATGTAGTTGACCGTTCGCGTCCACCTTTACCACTCTTTTTTTAGCTGCGACTGTTTTTTTTGCCATATTTAATCTTATTTAGTAGCTTTTTTCTTGTTAGCAACTGTTTTCTTTCTACCCTTACGTGTACGGGCATTATTTTTTGTGCTCTGACCTCTAACAGGTAATCCGATACGGTGACGTACTCCGCGGTAACAACCGATATCCATCAAGCGTTTGATATTCAACTGAACTTCCGAACGCAGATCCCCTTCTACCTTATAGTTTTCACCGATAACCTCACGTACTTTTGCAGCTTGGTCATCTGTCCAATCCTTTACTTTAATATCTCTGTCTATACCTGCTTTCGACAGGATGTCGTTTGAAGCGCTGCGACCAATACCATAAATATATGTCAACGCTATTTCGCCTCTTTTATTTTGAGGTAAATCTACCCCTACTATTCTTATAGCC
>JAJBTS010000132.1 GCA_020860885.1 Bacteroidales bacterium | reverse complement strand
TCATTTTTCTTTGTGCATAGTATCATTTAAATCAGAAGCCATGGGAATTAACAAATCCTTTTCAGATTTTGCCGGTATACATCGAAAGATGTTTGCTCTACTTAAAGTTTTTTTCTTCCCTGATTTACTTAGCATGAATTTTGATACAAATAAAGAAAGTGGCGAATATGTTTTTAAAGAATTAGTTAAACCTATAATAAAAATAACAAATGAATCCGATTGATGTTTCTTTAGTGGATTGGTCGAGGGCACAGTTTGCTCTGACCGCTATGTATCACTGGATATTTGTTCCGTTAACCTTAGGGCTGGCTGTTATCATGTCTGTGATGGAATCGTTGTATGTGAAGACCGGAGACTTGAAATGGAAGCGGACTGCTAAATTCTGGATGAAAATTTTCGGGATAAATTTTGCAGTTGGTGTAGCTACAGGGATTATTCTGGAATTTGAGTTTGGAACCAACTGGTCTAATTATAGTTGGTTTGTGGGAGATATATTTGGGGCTCCATTAGCTATAGAAGGTATTTTTGCCTTTTTTTCTGGAAGCAACATTTATAGCTGTAATGTTTTTCGGTTGGAACAAAGTGAGTAAAGGTTTCCATCTGGCATCGACCTGGCTGGTCACTTTAGGTGCTACCCTTTCTGCTTTGTGGATACTTATTGCGAATGCATGGATGCAATATCCGGTCGGTATGGAATTTAATCCGGATACGGTAAGGAATGAAATGGTTGATTTCTGGGCTGTTGCTACTTCGCCTGTCGCTATCAATAAGTTTTTCCACACCGTATTGTCTGCATGGGCTTTGAGTGCTGTCGTGGTGATAGGAGTGAGTGCCTGGTATTTACTGAAAAAGCGTGAACTTCTTTTTGCCAGGGATAGTATTAAAGTGGCCTCCGTAGTTGGGTTTATCGGTATTGTCCTATGTATTTATACCGGTGATAGTTCGGCATACAATGCAGCCAAAACGCAACCGATGAAATTTGCAGCGATGGAAGCTCTTTACGAAGGAGGCAATGAGATCGGTTTGATAGGAGTAGGAGTGCTTACTCCGGATAAAAAGTACGACGATGATAAAGATCCTTTTATCTTTAAAATAGAAATTCCATATATGTTGTCTTTTTTGGCAACACGTGATGCGAAAGGGTATGTTCCCGGAATAAACAACCTGATAGAAGGAGGATATGAGACTTCCCGGGGCACGGCTCTGTCTATGGAAGAAAAAATGAGAAGAGGACGGTTGGCCATGCAAGGGCTGGAGGAATACCGTAAGGCTAAAAAAGAAGGCGATTCCGAGACGGCTATTCAAGCCCGTAAACAATTGGATGATAATTATTCTTATTTCGGATATGGATATTTCAAATCTCCGTCCGATGCTATTCCTGATGTCTCTATGGTATTTTATTCTTTCCGTATCATGGTTATCTTAGGTTGCTTTTTCCTTCTGTTTTTTATTGTAGTATGGATTGTGAATCGTAAAGATAAACTGAAAGATATAAAATGGCTCCAATGGGTTTGTTTGTTGTCTATACCTTTGGTTTACATTGTTTCCCAGTCGGGATGGATTGTTGCTGAGGTCGGACGCCAACCCTGGGCGATCCAGGATATTCTCCCTCTCATGTCTGCTGTTTCTGATATCAATACAGGTTCAGTACAAGTAACTTTCTTTGTCTTTCTGGCTATATTTACTGCTTTCTTAATTGCAGAGATAGGTATTATGGTTCATCAGATCAAAAAAGGTCCGGAAACTTTAGAAGAAATGAAAAATGAAGACCAGTGATCAATGAAGGATAATTTCTTTATTTATTACGGTGCAACATTATAAAAATAAAATTTATGGATTATTCATTTTATCAACATTACTGGTGGTTTCTCATCTCATTGCTGGGAGCCCTGTTAGTTTTCATGATGTTTGTTCAGGGAGGACAATCTCTGGTTTACTCATTAGGTAAGACTGAATCTCAACTCAATATGCTGTTACGTTCCCTTTCCCGGAAATGGGAAATTACTTTCACTACTCTTGTAACCTTTGGTGGTGCTTTTTTTGCATCTTTTCCTCTGTTTTACTCTACCAGTTTCGGAGGCGCTTATTGGGTCTGGATGCTGATTTTGATTTGCTTTGTCCTACAAGCTGTTTCTTATGAGTTTATCTCACGACAAGGTAACTTGCTGGGTAAGTCGACTTATAAAGCTTTTCTTTTCATCAACGGTTTATTGGCTCCTATTCTTATAGGAACTGCCGTATCTACCTTCTTTATAGGAGCGGAGTTTACCGTAAATAAAGATAATATTACCGGAATAGCTATGCCTGTTATCTCTTCCTGGCAAAATCCTTTGCATGGATTGGAGGCTGTAGGTAATTTATGGAATGTCGCTTTGGGCCTGGCTGTATTTTTCTTAGTAAGGAGTTTAGCCTGCATGTATTTCATTAATAATATCGATGATGCGGAGATCCGGAAAAATGCACGCAAACATTTACTGATCAATGCCATCGGCTTTCTTTTATTTTTTCTTCCTTATCTGATTCAGTTGTTATTGAAAGAAGGATATACGGAAAATCCGGAAACGGGCATACTCTCTGTGGAAGCATTCAAATACTGGCATAATTTATTGGCTATGCCATGGGCTTTCGCATTGTTGCTGGTCGGTGTGGTATTGGTACTGTATGGTATTTTCAGAACGGTTCTCCAGCCTCAATTTATTAAAGGAATCTGGTTTGCCGGTACCGGCTCGGTATTGGTAGTATTGGTTCTTCTGTTGATTGCAGGTTTTAATAATACTTCATATTATCCTTCTTTGGTAGATATGCAAAGTTCTCTAACTATTGCCAACAGCAGCTCCAGTTTATTTACACTGAAAGTGATGTCGGTGGTATCTTTGTTTATCCCCGTGGTATTGGGATATATCTTCTATACCTGGAGAGCCCTGGATAAAGGAAAAATCAAAGCTGAGGATAAAGACGATCATTATTAATGAGAGTATATCTCAAAGTCGAAGGTAAACGCTTGGGATATCCGTGGAATTTAGAGAATGTTCAAAAAGTAAAGAAAGTTCTTTTTGGACATTCTCTTTTTTATTTTCAATTTCATTTCAACCGTTGAATAAATTTCTTTCCCTGTTTTATGAAAAACTTTTCTATGTATTGATAGGATAGATAAGACAGTCCGGCGGAGATAACGAACATAATCAAATAACGGATAATGTAATTGGATATACACATCATTTTTGTACTGCAAGGCAGAAAATCAACAAAATTAAGCCGGGTCATCCAATACAATACTCCGAAATGGATCAGATACATACTAAAACTTATTTTCCCCACGAAAGAAAAGAACGGATTGACAATTAATTTGTATTGTTTTTTACAAATTATCAGCGCAAAGAGAAACAAAAGAAGGCTTGCCTTAAGACAATCCATCAGGTTATCGTCCGGAACAAATAAAATATATAACGGAATAGCCGCAATTAAAACAACTACTACCCAGGGTTTCACGGAAAGCTTTTTCCCGTTCACTAAGAAAAATAAGAGGATGCCGAGTATGAAGACCGGAAATTGATTCATAATAGAAACATACAAAGCTCCCGAATCGTTATAGAAATGCATACAGAAGGTAGAAAAAAGTACAGAAATTCCAACCGAAGCGATGAAAAGGATCAAAGCTTTATTCATGTTGTTTATATATCTGTACATAAGTGGCAATAAGAGATAAAAAGATATTTCGGCTACCACAGACCATCCTCCGGGAACATAATAGGGCATATTAGGAAAAAATGTATTCAGGAAAAAGATATTTCGGATCGTATCCGGAAAGGTAATTGCTTTCACATTTTCCAAAACGGTAAAATGAGAAGCAATGAAAAGAGAATCTATGGAATAAACCATTAAAGCGAAATAATACATGGGGGTTATCCGGAACAACCTTCGTATAAAAAAGTTCCGTGTAGCTTTTTCTTCTTTTTTCCTGCTTTGATGAGAGAGCATTAATGTATAAGCGCTTACAAGAAAGAAGAGCTGAACGCCATAGCGACCGGCAAAACGGAATTTATCTACTAAAGGCGCTACTTCGGTTAGTACGGACCCATGTTGGCCGTTGTGAATAATCAGTACTAACAATATAGCAATACCTCGCAGGCTGTCTATATATTCAAACTTTTTTGGTTCCAATAGATAATTTTTTTAGTTAGATATTTATTCTCTGGAAAATAAATTATTTTTTTCCGGTAAAGGAATAAACGGTTCCTCCAAAATCGCATACGATCAGAGTATTTCCTGAAACGGCTACAGTATTGAATACCGGAGCTCCGAAAGCATATTTCCATTCCATGGTTCCGTCTTTCTGATTAATACCGTATAAATTGCCATCCGAGCAACCGATATAAATGATATTTCCGACCGATACCGGACTCGTTTCAATGGTCGCGGCAGGTTTCCGGGTGTAAGGCGCTGTATATACCAAAGCATCTTCAGGCTGGAATTTCCATTTCATTTCAAGGGTTTCCCTATCAATAGCTATCAAACCTTCCTCCGCTATTCCGAATACGATTTCCTGATCCGTTAGCAGAGGAGTCGAAGTTACATCTACACTAAAAGGAAATTCTTTTCTTACCAGCACCGTTCCTTTTTCCAATTCTATAATAAATAAAGATTTATTCCCGGTAACGTACATAATATTTCCATGAATGGCAGGGGTTGCTCCTCGGTTATGGATACCGCCTTTATCTGATTTCCATAACAGTTTGCCATTGTTTTTTTGATTGGCATACAGACCTTTCCATTGAGCAGAACTGATAATGATATCCTCGGCAACAGCAAGGGTGGATGTCGTTCCTTCCCCCTGTGACCAGTCTTCATTCTGCCAGAGTAGAGTCCCATCGGTAGTTTTGAAAGCAGACAATCCTCTTCCTGAACCAGCATAGACAATGCCTTCGTCTATAGCCAGTCCGTCGATAAGCGCAGGCAATCCGTTAACGGGTAATTTCTTTTCCCAGGCTAGTTTTCCGTTGGATGTATTAACGGCATACAGCCATCCTTCCGCATCCTGGGCAAATAAGAGATTCTTATCTATCGCTATGCTGTTTTTTATGGAATTTCTTACCCGATATTTCCAGATCGTCTTTCCTGTCTGCCCGTCTAGTTTGGCTAGGAAAGCTTCTCCTTTCAGATTTTCATCTACGGTAGCTACAAAAACATTCCCCTGATAAATCAGTGGAGACGACATATAAATGTTTGCACCGATGTTATTCACCCACGCCAGTTTCAACGGAGGAGCCAGGGTTGCATTATTCTTTGCGGTATGAGCCGGATCACCTAACAGATTAATCCAATCCTCATCCAGTTGAGTACTCTGTTCATTTTTCCGGTAATGGAAAACCGTATTTCTGCGGATGGTATCCCCGTTATTTAAATAAGCGGTTATTTCTATCTCGATTTCTTTGCCCTGATATGCGGGGTTGATTATGAAATTATCTCCCCAGGTCCAGTCGGTATATGGTTTTAATTTTTTCTTATTTATTAAAACTTTGTTTCCCGATGAGCAGGAATAATGGATCTCTTTTACCGGGGATGTTGAAGTATAAGTATTTACCAGTAAAGGAATTTCCCCTTTTTCATTGACCAGTACATTATCATTCCGGGGAATGGTAATATTCAGGTGTTTATCCAGATAAGCATAGCGGAGTTCGGAAGAGAAATCTCCTGATTTGTCAACGTGAAGTACGCGGAAAGCAGTGGTAGAATGGTCGATTCCTCCTTTATCCAGGGAAGAAGTGCAAATGGAGTAAACATTTCCCTGCTTTTTCATATAGTGGATATGCCAATGGCCATACAACCAGGCTTTCAGGTTGTAATCATTCAGATCCAGACTGTCGGTTTCGTTGGCTTTATAGATAAAACGGTCTCCGTAAGTAAGCAAATCATGATTAAAAATAATAACCGGTTTGCCTGCAGGAAGCATGGCCAGATCGTTCTTCAGCCAGAGATAAATATCCACTTTTTTGTAAGAAGGAGTATGGTCGCCACCCATCATCGGGGTTACAATATAGTGTACGTTTCCCACATCGAAAGAATAATAGACCGGACCGTAAATTTCTTCAAACAATTCTTCGCCATAACTCCCTTTTACGAGGTCATGATTGCCGATAGAATAAAAAACCGGACAATCCATGTTTTCCGTATTCATAAGCAGAATATGTTCTTTCAATCCTTTTTCATAACAAATATCTCCGCCGTGAAGGATGAAAGCCGGTTTTTCGTTGCTGGCATATTCCCATAGATTTCCAATCCAGTCTTGATGATCGGAAGTATTAAATATCTCCGTGTCGGATATATGAATAAACTTGTGGCTTCCATCTTTCTGAGTGGCCGGATAAGGAATAAGTCCGAAATTGTATAAGTCCTGATTCTCTTTGATCCGGATATAGTGCTGGTTGTAAGTTTTATATCCCGAGGGAGTTGTAATAAAGATAAACCGCTCCTTCGCGTGTCCGGGTAAGGAAAAGAAACCCTTTTTATCTGTTTTTACTACATTCAGTCCATCCGAAACCAATATTCCGGAGAGAACTCTTTCTTTTTCATCGTAAATTCCATTTGTATTTGCATCGATAAAAACATAGCCTTCGTATGCAAAAGCGGAAAAACTATAAATTATAGTAAGGAGAAAGAATAGTTTTTTCTTCATGTCAGATATATTCAGATACCGTCAAGGATACAATGAGTGTAAAAATAAGCTTAATTACATTATTTTGGACACCCTCTGCTATGAAAAGATTAAATAGTATTAATTACCTGTAGCGACGATCCTGATTCCGGTTGAACTTTCCAGATTCGTGATCTTATCGTTTATCTTCCCGTCTTTTCTGTCGAAGATCAGTTCATACTTTGTAGGGACATATCTGCTTAAATTCGATACTCTCCGTGTTTCGCTTCCTGCAACAGTTCCAAAACTGATATCGGCAGTCTCTTCGAATGTGATCAGGGCGCTTTCATTGCCGTTGCGCGTATGTTCGTATTTTCCGACTATGGCTGTAATGTATGGGGATTCCCCTTCTTCTACAACCGTATTTGCCGGAACCATAATTCTTATCTGTAAATTTTTAGAATCCAAAAATAGAATACTGTTAACCAGGAATTCTTTACCGCTAGGATAAGTGATTGTTCCGCTGTAGTTCGTATGGCGGAAGCTGTAGTCTGCGT
>JAJBTS010000393.1 GCA_020860885.1 Bacteroidales bacterium | reverse complement strand
GTATCACTGAGCGGCTGTTAGCCGCTGTTTGGTTCTGTTTTTTAGTTTTTATAACTCAATACCTAAAAGTTTAATTTTCTCGATAAATTTCTATTTCAGTTGACGTAAATTGTCAAATGCAGAGTTCATACTTAAGGTAATTAGTAGTACTTTTGTTGCAATTTTTTAAGCTGTATTTTTGCAGTAGTTGGTTAAGTAGGTAGAAGTTTTTTGGTAAAAGAAATATGAAAAATGTTATTCCGACAAATAGTATGACATTACGCATACTATTTGCTTTAAGCCTGACACATCTGTTCAATGATGCCTTTCAATCTGTTATTTCGGCCGTTTATCCTATTCTGAAAGATAATTTATTACTTTCATTTACTCAGATAGGTCTTATTACACTTGTTTATCAGATATGTGCTTCCGTTTTTCAACCTTTTTTCGGGCTTCTGTTTGATAAGAAACCCAGTCCCTGGTATCTAATTATCGGGACAATATCCACGGCAATCGGATTATCTTTTCTTGCATATGCAAATTCCATCTCTTGGGTATTCGTATCGGTGGCTTTTGTCGGTCTTGGTTCTTCCATCATTCATCCGGAAGCTTCCCGTCTTACCCACTTTGCATCCGGAGGTAAACATGGATTTGCACAATCAATATTCCAGGTGGGAGGAAATCTGGGTAGTTCATTAGGACCTTTACTTGCTGCTTTGATCATAGCCCCTTATGGACAGAAATATATTCTTGGATTTGCGGTGCTTGCTTTCTTGTCTGTAATGCCTAAAATCTCTATTTTTAAGTGGTATAGAAACTGGTTGGAACGATTCAATACTGGAAAAAATAGAACGGTGGTTGCTGAAAATCCGATGCCTCGTAGTAGGATAATTTTATCCCTTTGTATTTTATTGGTATTAATCTTTTCAAAATATGTATATATGGCTAGCCTGAATAGTTTCTATACATTTTACCTTATCGAGAAATTTAATATAAGCATACAGCAATCGCAGTACTACCTTTTTGCATTTCTATTTGCAGTTGCTTTGGGTACATTGATTGGCGGACCTGTTGGAGACCGATTCGGAAGAAAGTATGTTATTTGGATATCTATTCTGGGTACAGCTCCTTTTAGTTTGATGTTACCTTATGCAAATTTGTTTTGGACTTGTATATTGACTATTATTATTGGATTCATTTTATCCTCGGCATTTTCTGCGATTTTAGTATATGCACAAGAATTGCTCCCACAAAAAGTAGGTCTTATTTCCGGATTGTTTTTTGGACTGGCTTTTGGTATTGCAGGCATTGCTGCTGCAATTCTTGGGAATATTGCTGATGCAAAAGGAATCGAATATGTTTATAAAATCTGTGCTTATCTTCCTCTATTAGGAATCGTTACTGCTTTTTTGCCCAATGCGAAATTAAATAAAAGGCGAGAGAAAAAATCCTGATATTTGAGATCCTAATTCTTCTTCCGTTTTTACGATCTTTTTTCCAGTAATACCACATTCTCTACATGATGAGTATGAGGAAACATATCTACCGGTTGTACTTTACTCACTTTATATTTTTCATTCAGGAGATTCAGGTCCCGTGCCTGTGTGGCCGGATTGCAACTGACATATACTATTTTTTGTGGTTCCGCGAAAAGTATGGTAGAGATTACATCGTCGTGCATTCCCGCTCTTGGCGGATCCGTAATAATTACGTCAGGACGGCCGTGTTCTTCGATAAAATTAAGGTTCAGAATATCTTTCATATCACCTGCAAAGAACAGTGTGTTTTTTATCTGATTGATTTCGGAATTCACATTCGCATCTTCTATAGCTTCCGGAACATATTCTATTCCAATTACTTTTTTAGCAAGACTGGAGACGAAATTGGCAATAGTTCCGGTTCCTGTATAAAGATCGTAAACCAGCTCTTTTCCGGTTAATCCGGCAAAATCCCGGGCTATTTTATATAAGTTATAGGCTTGTTCACTATTCGTTTGATAAAAAGATTTGGGACCAATCTTGAATTTAAGACCTTCCATTTCTTCGAATATATGATCTTTTCCTTTGTAAACAAGAACTTCCTGATCAGTAATAGTATCGTTTGCTTTCTGATTAATTATATAAAGAAGTGAACTTATCTGAGGAAATTGTTCAGCAACGAAAGAAAGTAATTTCTCTCTTTTTTCTTCATTATCCTCAAAAAAAACGACAATCAGCATAACTTCACCCGTTGATGAAGTTCGAATAATAATATTTCGCATCAATCCGTTCTGATTCTTTAAATCAAAAAAGCTATAATTGTTTGATAGGCAAAAATCGCGGATGGCTAAACGTATTGAATTAGAAGGTTCATCCTGAAGCCAACATTTATTTATATCCAATACTTTGTCGAACATACCGGGAATATGAAATCCCAAAGCGTTCATATCATCGAATTCTTTTCCGGATTGAATTTCTTCAGTGGTTCTCCAACGTTTATTAGAGAAAGTAAACTCAAGCTTGTTTCTGTAAAATGTTATTTTTTCAGATCCGAGTATAGGAGATATATCCGGTAGTTCCACTTTACCGATGCGCTGTAAATTATCTGTTACTTGCTGTTGTTTGTATCTGATTTGTTCTGAATAGGGGAGTATCTGCCATTTGCATCCTCCACAGATCCCGAAATGCTCACAAAAAGCCTTTACCCGGTCTTTGGAATATTCGTGGAAACGAATGACTCTTCCTTCTGCATAAGAGTTTTTCTTACGGGTAAGTTGGATATCTATTCTATCTCCGGGAACTACGAAAGGAACAAATACGATACGATCGTCGTATTTAGCGATTGCTTTTCCTTCGGCTGCAATTCCGGTAATCAGTATATTTTCTAAAACGGGTAAAGGCTTTTTTCTTGACATATTGTAATCTTAATCTTCAGGAATAATGGGTTTAATTGTGTAAGAGTATGTATAAATATCATCCAACAACCGATACTTATCCAAAGGACGTGCACCCCAGCTATCATTACCACCCAATCCCATTTGTTTCAAATCTATATTGACAGCCAATGTTTTGCGGGGATCTATATCGGTAAGATGTTGTTGTTTTTTTGTAAATCCCGGATCGAAATCTTCATCGAAATTATTACGGGCGCTGAAGCAGATGAGGTTTTTCTGCCCTTTTCCGAACTCAATTCCGAAACCTTTATCGTCCGTAAATTTGACATAACGGATATCGGTTCGGTAACCATTCTCTTGCGGACGAATATATTCAAAATTCAGATCTTCTACTTTACATGTATAATTATTTACGAAAGCGGATGTGTTTCTGTCGTTGTAATTTTCCCAGGGACCACGTCCGTAATATTCTACATTACTGAAAGTATAAGGCAATTGCATTTTCATTCCGAATCGAAGAAGTTCAGGATGCTTTTTCCCAGACATAGACATTGTTCCCGATACAAGTAATGATGCATCCCGATTGATTGTATATTCGAGAGTATAGGGAATATCCAGATATTTTAATCTTTGATGAATAATAACAGTAGTTCCGCTGTCATTTCTTTTTATTTCAGTACTTATGGTTTCTCTTTCTGCTCCTGCATTCCTCCACAGGTTCGATCGTACTTGCAGGTTTTGTCCAAAGTCATTATCTATAGGAGCTCTCCAGAAATTAGGAACAGGAGCACGGGTTATCAATCTCTTACCTTTGTGAGAATATTCGGTAAGCTCTCCGGAGACAAGAGATATCTTTCCTTTTATATTTTTATATTCGAAAGAAATATCTTTTTCACTTTCAGTGATTTTTACCTCTTCCTTATCTGTTAACGATCTGTTGTTGAATCCCCAAATATTTGAACTGCCGTCTCTTTCTATCTGTTCAGCGGCTACCACATGTCCTGCCGGAAGCAGATCTGTTTCTTTCTTAGAAAGAGCTTTGATAATGATAAATAATTCAGCATTAGAGTTTTTATTGGGTTCGTGGGGGATTTCAACAATAGTTTCTTTCATAGGAGCTCCGCTTACTTCTAATTTTCCGGTTTCTTCTAGCTTCCCGTTGGTGTACAATTCATATATGAAATCGTATTCATTTAAGTCCGTAAAAAGATTGTAGTTTTTGATACGGATTTTTGTAAAAGAAGGTTTTTTCTCGGTAGCATCCATCCAGATAGGTTGATAAACTTTCTTCACTTCGTTTAATCCCGGGTGGATAGTCCTATCGGCATTGATTAATCCGTTGGCACAGAAATTTTCGTCGTGTGTCCAGCGATGTCCTCCCAAATCACCACCATAAGCCCAGTATTTCCGGCCCTGTTCATCGTATTGAGCTAAACCCTGATCTACCCAATCCCAGATAAATCCACCCTGCAGGATAGGGAATTTCATGATTACGTCCCAGTATTCCTGGAAATTTCCGGTGCTATTTCCCATTGCGTGAGCATATTCGCACATGATATAGGGTCTGTAAGCATCGGTTCTGTTAGCATAATTTTCAAGAGTACCTATTGAACGATACATCGGGCAAATAATATCTGTAAAAGCATTCTCTCCGGCTCTTTCGCATTGAACCGGCCGTTTCGCTTTGTCATTTTCCTTTAGCCAGGTGTATGTTGCTTCGTAATTTGGTCCAAAACGGCTCTCATTTCCTAAAGACCAGTTAATAATACAAGGGAAATTTTTGTCCCTTTCGAACATACGTATCGTTCGGTCCAGATGCTGACCTTTCCATTCTTCCATAAAAGAAGGATGTTTTTGAGTATTGTAGCCGTCTAAACCGTGCGCTTCAATGTTGGCTTCGTCTACAACGTAAAAACCATACTTATCACATAGTTCATAAAATTCGGGAGGTTGAGGATAATGGCTGGTACGGATAGCGTTAATATTGTACTGTTTCATTAAACTCAGGTCTTTCATTATTGTTTCCTTCTCCACATAATGACCATAGTCTTCATGATGTTCATGAATATTTACTCCTCTTATAATTACAGGCAGACCATTGAAGAGTAGTTGTTTATTTTTAATTTCGACTTTTTTGAATCCGGTTTTACAGCCTACCCATTCCAAAGTATTACCTGTCTTATCCTGTAGTTCTATTTCTAAAGAATATAAATTAGGATGTTCCGGACTCCATTTTTTCGGATTATCAATAGAGGAAGAGATAGTTAATGTTTTTTCACCGTGAGAGGAAATACCTTTCGTTGTCAGGCTTTTCGACATAACTATCCGATTGGATTCATCCAAAAGGGTAACTTTAATTTTATTTGTTTCAGAGGGAGACGCCGTAAAATTTCGTAAAGTTATGTCTAGATTTAATTTCCCGTTTTTATAATCTTTATCCAGATCTGATACAACAAAGAAATCCTCTACCGATATTTTAGGTCTGGCTATGAGCAAAACATCTCTTTCAATTCCGGCCAATCTCCAGAAATCCTGATCTTCCAGATACGAAGCATCACTCCATTTAAATATCTGTATTGCTAAAATATTCTCTCCTGGTTCAATAAACGGAGTAATATTGAATTCTGCCGGAGTTTTGGCTGCTTTAGAATATCCCACTTTCTTTCCGTTCAGGTAGATAGTCGCAGCTCCGGAGATAGATCCGAAGTTTAGGAACACTTCTTTATTCTGGAAAGATGTGGGTACGTTAAATTTCATACGGTAAGTACCGATAGGAAGGTCGTTATTGTCGACATACGGAGGATTTGCCGGGAAAATATAAGTTACATTCGTATATACGGGAATTCCAAATCCCTGAGTTTCCCAGCTGGCAGGAACCCGAATATCTTTCCAGTTAGAATCGTCCAGATTTACATCGTAGAAATTAACCAACCTTTGGGCAGCATTTTCTGAGAAAAGAAATTTCCAGGTGCCATTCAAAGAATAAGTATAAGAAGATTCGAACTTATTCCCTTTTTGTAATTCGGCTTGTGAAGAATAAGGAATAAAATAAGCTCTTGCAGGTTCTTTATTCTCATCGACGATGGTCGGGTCTTCCCAAAAATTCGTTTGTGCATAAGAGAATAATGACATAAATAAAGATAAAATAAGTAGAATGTTTTTCATGACTTGGAGATTATATTTTTGATTAAGGACATTCCAATAAATGTAATTATTATCAGGCTTACACCTAATAAAACAGAACTAAAAAAATGAGAAAACAGAAGTATAGGTATAGAGATTAAAATTAACGAATAAGACCATTCATTTCCTTTCCATTGAGCGCTCTTAAATTTAAGGGAAAACATAGGTGTTTCGGATACCATTAGAAGGCAAAAAACGATTAATAATAATAATAAAATAATTTTCCATAAAAATTGGTTATTTTGGGAATATAAAAATATGGATGGAATAAAAGAGGCCCAGAATAAACCGCTTGCAGGTACGGGAAGTCCCAGGAAAGAATCGGTTTGACGTGTATCTATATTGAACTTTGCCAGACGAACAGCGGAAAATATAGGTAACAAAAAGGCAATAAAAGGTAGTCCGGGTAAATTCAGCTCAAAAGATAGTTTATTTAAATAAGTAAAAATAATACATCCGGGAGCTAATCCGAAACTTATAACGTCAGCTAAGGAATCCAGTTCCGCACCTATTTTCGAATATGCTTTTAACAGACGGGCTGCAAAGCCATCGAGAAAATCGAATACAGCCGCAAAAATAATAAAAACAAAAGCTCCGGAATAACTTTCATATTTCAATACCATTACACATGCCATACAACCGGCAAGTAAATTTAAACAAGTAATAAGATTAGGAATGTTTTTCATGAAAATTATTTGAGATAAACTATAATGGTCTGATTCCCATATACTTTTTGATCTAATTCTACTTTTATATCTGTATCAAGAGGTAAAAATAAATCGACACGTGAACCGAATTTAATAAATCCTAATTGTTCATTGATATGGCAATCTTGTCCTTCTTCAGCATAAGTTACAATTCTTTTTGCCATGGCTCCGGCAATTTGCCGGACAAGTATTTCTTCTCCGTTTTCTCTCTTTATTACAACTGTAGACCGTTCATTTTCTGTACTTGACTTAGGTAAATAGGCAGCCATAAACCGCCCGTTCTGATGAGAATAATGGATGATTTTCCCATCTACCGGAATCCAGTTCACGTGAACATTTGTAATACTCATAAATACGGAGACCTGCAATTTCTTTTCCTGAAAATATTCGGCTTCAAATACTTCCTCTACTACGACTATAGTTCCGTCGGCAGGGGCAACTACAACGTTTTTTGTTTTACCTGTAAAAATACAATGAGGGCTCCTGAAGAA
>JAJBTS010000378.1 GCA_020860885.1 Bacteroidales bacterium | reverse complement strand
GTGGAAGTGTGGAAATATACACAATGAAAATGTGGAGAGTGTGTGTAATCTCATTTTATTCTTAATTTTGTATGGCTTAATTATAAAGAATGAAAGAAGACGTTGAAAGTGGTATCCGTATCAAGGCTATATTGATTTATGTAGTTTTTGCCATTGTATGTGGTATTCTGATTGCATTTGTATACAATATGAGGAAAAATATCGATGACCAGAAAGAGAATATTGAGGAATACAACCGCATCTTAACTTTAACCAACGATCTGGTATTTACCGTTAATGAGGCTCAGACGGAAGCTACTTTGTATATTTCAACAAAAAGGAATACGAATTTAAGAAAATTCAGGGAGAAAGTTTCTACTGTAGAACTGCTCGTCGATTCTCTGGTGCTGATTTCGGATGAAACGGTTAATGATAGCCTGGTTAACCAGGTAAGTAAATTGCTGAAAAATAAAGGCCGTATTATTTCCGAGTTGAATAAACAATTCGACCGGCAGCAAGTGGTCCCGAGAGACACTCTTATTGAAAAGTTTAATATTGCGGAAACTACTCTGGGCGTGGATACCATGCTTGTAACAACGGTGGTGAAAGATACGGTGATCAGTCGCCCGCCCAGCCGGAAGAGTTTCTGGGGAAGACTGTCGGATGCTTTCTCCCCGAGTAAGTCGGCAGATACGGTGGTGAACGTATACAGGCATGTTTCCGATACGCTCCATCTTACTTCCGGCGATAAAGAAAACCTTATTTCCGAAGTGAGTGATATTGCTGAGAAAATCAATACCGATTATTCCAATCGCCTGAAAGCGGTGGAACGGCAGGTGACCCGCTTGATTTATAACGACCAGGCAATCAATATCCAGCTTTCCGCTTTGCTGAATTCTCTTTCCCGGGATGCTATGGATGCCACTTTTAATGAAATATTGCAAAGAGAACAGCTGGTCCGCGATAGTTATCATTTTTCCGTTTACGGAGGTGCTTTGGCTTTTCTTTTAAGCCTCTTGCTGATCTTCCTCATTCTCAATGATGTAAATAAGGGGAAGGCAGCCCGTAAAGCGCTACGGCAGGTAATGGAGACCCGGCGCCAATTGCTTCTTTCCGTTTCCCACGATATTAAAAGCCCGCTGAGTTCTATTCTGGGAACCGTAGATCTATGGAAAAGAAATAAAATGGTTCCGGAAACACAAACCCGGATGTTGGAAAATTCAGGACGTTACATTTTCGCGTTACTCAATAATCTGCTCGAATTCTCGAACATGGAGCAGGGAGAATTGAACCTGTCGGAAAATAATTTCAATCTTCGTGCTTTTTCCGTAGAGATCGTAACCATGTTCGAACCTCTGGCCCAGCGTAAGAACCTTTCTCTGGACTACGATTTTCAGATCACTTCTCCGGCGGATATCTGTGCGGATGAATTGAAAATGAAACAAATAATAATCAATATACTATCGAATGCAGTAAAGTATACGAAAAAAGGTGGTATCCGTTTTGTTGTAAAATACGAAAAAAGGCGGGTATTCTTTCAGATCAGCGATACCGGAGCGGGTATTCCCAAAGAGGATATCCCCGATCTTTTCCTGCCTTTCAAACGGATAGAAAGGAATAACAACCTGGCTTCGGGAAGCGGACTGGGAATGTACGTTGTAAAGGAATTGATACATTTGTTGTACGGAGAGATTCATGTGGATTCTAAAGTAGGAGAAGGTACTACTATTGAAGTGATACTTCCGGTGAAACAGGTAAAAGAAGAAAAGGTATCCCGCCTGCCGGAAAAGATTCTGGTCCTTGACGATGATGAGTCTGTATTGATGGTTATGAAAGAGATGCTTTCCCATGTGGGATGTGAAGTGGAGGTATCCGCTTTGCCGGAGTATTTCGGAACTACCCTATTACCTGAGAATTACGATATGATCATCACGGATATGGAAATGGGAGAAATATCGGGTTTGGATGTATTGAGGAAAAGTAAAGAAAGGGCTGAAAATACCTCTGTGGTGATTATGACCGGACAAAGCAATTATTCCCGGGACAAAGCCACACAGGATGGTTTTGATTTCTATCTTCCGAAACCGGTGAACCGTTTCATGCTCAACCGGTTATTCGGTATAAAGGAAGAAAATAAAACAGAAGAGTTTCAGAGTCTGGAAGAGATGTTCGGCAATGATCCGGATACTTTGCAGGAGATTCTCGAAGCTTTTCTTTCTACTTTACAGGACAACATACAACGGCTACAGGTAGCTGTGGATTCGGATGATTTTACTCTGGCCCAGGCGGTATGCCATAAGTTGCTTCCTTTATTCCTGCAACTGGGAATTGAATCGTCTGTGGAAGTGCTTCAATGGATGGATTCCCTGCGGGGACATACCGGAGAAGATCATCCCGAATGGAAAAGTAAAGTACGGATCTTGTTACAGCATGCAAAAGAACAATACGATAATATGAAGAAGCTAAAGGATCAAAAGAAATAAACTATCTCTTTTTATATCTTTCCGCTGTATACCCAATCTGAGGAAGATCTTTGCTGAATGGCTTATTTGCATTCTGTAACTCTGCCAGAGTTTCCTGAATAAGTTCCAGTTGCATCCGTGTATCGTCGTTGATATCGTTGTAATCAGCGAATACTTCTTCTATGTATTTTTTTAAGTTAGTTATTTCCGTCTGTAGTTCTTGCATTTCACTAGGAGCACGTACTACTAGTTTTCGTAAAGCCACGAAAGCTCTCATAATATTTATATTTACAGCTATGGCTACCTCACTGTTAAGAAGTCCAGATAGCATGGCTACTCCTTGTTCGGTGAATGCATTAGGGCGTTTACGGTTTCCTCCCCAACTTGAAGTCGCATTTTGCGACTTCAAGTTATTAAGCTCTTCAATTGAAAGTTCAAACATAAAATCAGGAGGAAAACGTTTCTTGTTCCGTTTTACCACTTCGTTCAATCTCTTCGTTTCTGTTTGATACATCTCTGCTAAATCTCTGTCTAATATTACTTTCAGGCCTCTGATTTCATAGATTTTGTTTTGAATGATTTGAATGTTCATAGTTGTTGGTTTTATATTTTTTATAGATCGATTCCGAGTTGATGCATCCGGTTGTAGAGCGTCTTCCGGTCGACTTTAAGTATTTTGGCTGCTAAGGATTTATTTCCGTCGGCCCATTTCAGGGCTTTTAGTATTTGTTCTTTTTGATCTTCGTTGCTTCCCGGCCTGAGGGCAAAATTTTCTTCTTTCTCCAAAGTCTGTGTGAGGAGAGGTAAATCGGCCGGATGTATTTCGTTTCCTTCCGTGAAGAGTGCGGCTCTTCGTATTACGTTCCGCAGTTCGCGGAGGTTGCCGCTCCAGTGATAGTTTTTTAATATATCGAGGGCTTCAGCAGAAAAAGAACGGATATTCTTATCGAGTTCCAGATTGGCTTCTTCCAGGAAATGCAAAGCAAACTGTTCAATGTCTTCTTTCCGTTTCCGCAAAGGAGGAACCGTAAGAGAAAATTCATTCAACCGGTGGTACAGGTCTTCGCGGAATTTTCCCTGAGCGATAGCATCCGGAAGATTTTCATTCGTTGCCACAATGATACGAACATCCACAGGAATATCTACAGCCGATCCGACAGGACGTATTTTCCTTTCCTGCAAACAGCGCAAAAGCTGGATCTGTACATCGTAAGACAAATTACCTATTTCGTCCAGAAAAACGGTACCGTGGTTGGCTTGTTCAAAGACTCCTTTCTTATCTGCCACTGCGGAAGTAAATGAGCCTTTCAGATGGCCGAATAATTCGCTGGGTGCCAATTCACGCGACAAACTGCCGCAGTCGACAGCCAGGAAAGGCTTGTCACTCCGTTTGCTGTATTCGTGGATTCGCCGTGCGGTATATTCTTTCCCTGTTCCGCTTTCACCCAATATAAGAACAGATAAGAGGGTCGGAGCTACTTTCTGCAATTGGCGGTCCAGTTCCCTCGCTTCCGTACTTTTACCGGTTATTGCTTTGCTTTTTACTGAATTCGTGGAAACCGTAGCCGGCTTATCCGGAGTTTTTACAGGAGAAAGAGCTTGTTCAATCTTTTCCTGAAGCAGGGTCGGGTTGATGGGTTTCTCCAGATAATCGAAGGCTCCCATCTTCATGGCGGAAACGGCGTTTTGGATTTCTCCGTAACTGGTCATCAGGATGAAAGGAACTGCTTCTTTCTGTTCCTGTATCCAGGAAAGAAACATAAGCCCGTCACCATCCGGAAGACGTAAATCGGATAAGATCAGATCGAATTTCTCCGAAAGGAATTTCTGCCTGGCCTGTTGAAGGGTAGTCGCAAGCACTGCGTGAAAGCCTTTTTTCTCCAACCATTTTTTCAGGAAAGTACCGAATCCGGGATCATCTTCCAGTATAAATATCTTTTGGGTCATTCTTTATTCAATCAGGATCTTTTCCGAACTCAATGGTTTACCTGCTGTGTCTACGGTTACGATATACATTCCGGGAGTTAGTCCGTTGGTAGAAAACCGGCAGTTGACCTGATTGTCGGTCACTTTTTTTCCGGCCACCTTTTTCCCATTCATATCCAGAATAGAGATGTATCCGGTACGGTTGCCCTGTAAATCGTAATTTATAAGAATGTATTCTTTAGCGGGATTAGGATAAGAAGATGTTTTTACCAACGGAGCAGATGTTCCTGAAGTAGTATTGCCTATCTGGAAATAATCCTCTTTGTTGCCGGATTCGTCTGAAACCCGTAAATAGTTTTTATTTCCGATCTCAACAACGTAGAAGTAAATGTAATTCCGGGAATCTATCTTTTCTTTAAATAAAAAATCACCTTTCTCATTCACAACCGCAAAGTAATCCTCGCCTGTTATAATAAACTCCATGAGATCATCGTTGTTAAACAGCGTTTGAGACAGATAGAAACGTTTATCTCCTTGTTTCTCAGATTCAATCTCTTCCGGATAAACATTCTTTCCGAACAATTGGCTGATATTAATTTGTTTGTATAAAGTCAGATCATCGTTGTAAACTTCCATAATATAATCTGTTTCGCTTTTCATTTCCTGGTCCGGAACATAACTGGCATTATCATTGGGAAGCGAAGAAATTTTGGGCTGTTTCATAAAATAATCTTCCAGTCTTGTTTCCGAAGAAAAAGACTTAACAAGAGAAAGTGTTTGGGAAGATAAAGATAGATTTGCAGTACAGGAAATTAAAAAAGAACAGAGTAAAATTTTTATTTTCATTTTATAATATGTTGTTTTATTACCGCAAATGTAAATAATATCCGGCACAAATAAAAATGCCGAACGTATGTATTCCTTGTAAAACAAAAAAGGAGATAACCCTTGCAGTTATCTCCTTTTGGTATTTATAAAAATGGATGGACTATCTTAATACAGCGTTCAAAAACTGACTGTTGGTAATGTATTTAGCAAATTCAACATCTTTCAAAGCCTGTGCAGCCATATTCGGATTCATGGAAACCGATTGTTTCAAATTGGTAACCACATTGTTCAGGTTGTTTGTCCTGGCTCCTACAATTGCTTTCAGGTAATAGGTTGTAGCATTGGGAACAGATACTGCATTCAGAGTACTTTCCGCTTTGTTGTAGTCTTTAGATAAGATCTGAGCTACAGCAGCATTGTTGCTGACCGTATTACTGAATGCCTGGGCGGCCTGTGAATAGTTTCCGTTCATTACAGCCAGGTAAGCCATAGCGTTGTCCAATTCGGGTACGCCTGCTGCGTTTCCGAAAAATTGCTGGGCTTTGTCTGTTTCACCTTTGCTGAGTGCAATATATCCCAGGTTCAGATTGGTTTGAGGCAATTTGGCAACTTCGTTGGCGCGGTTGAAATAAGCCTCTGCAGAAGAGATGTTTCCTTTCATGTATTCTACAACCCCTACATTGTTGTAACCGCGAGCGTCGCGAGGGAATAATTCCATAACTTTCTTATAGATGGTTTCTTTTGCATCCGGAGTAGAAGCCAACTGACCTGCATAAAGCAGTTCTTCAACTGTCAATGCTCTGGGGTTGGTTGCTGCCAGAGAAGAAATTTCCTCGTCCGATTTACCGATGATCTCGATGTTGGCTGTTAAACGCGAACGGCGCAATTGAGGAAGAACCTCATCGGTCAATGTAGAATAAACAGCGGAGATATTTTTGATTTCGCGTTCTCTTTGTTCCGAATCGGAATACATGGAAAGTACGCGCAAGATCAGGTCTTTATCCTGGATATTTGATTTCTCTACCAACGCTTTGAACCCTTCCCAGTCCTGAGCCGTATAGCGGGCATTGATAGGAAGATCGATGTTGGATTTCTGCATTTCTTTAGCTAGATATTTTTCCGTATTCGCTTCTCTTTTTTCCGCCAGTTTTTCATTCAGTTCGTAACCTCCGTCGGGAGAAGCATACGAAGAGATCTCGATATCTACATTCTGATTGTTGGCAGCGTTCGCGCTGGCTACGATATCTTTCCAGTCTATGATCTCACCTTTATTCAACTCACTGGAACGAAGTTCGGCCTGTTGGATGAGGAACATGATATTTGCATCGTGAGCTTCTTTGATGATCCTCTGGAAATTATCCGGAGCTATTGCCGGTGTTTCGGAAGTAATATCCAGCAAAGCGGCAGTCGCTAATACGCCATCACCGATTTTAACGTCGGGAAGTTCCACCGTTTTATTTCCTACTTTAGCTTTGAAAGTCAGATACAACTGGGAACTTTGCATTTCCGGAGTATAATCGAATTCCGATTTTAATACTACGTTACCTCCTGTTTTCTGAGGAACAACCTGTCCGTTCCCCGCTACTTTCTCTCCCTGGAAATTGTAGGATGTACCCCATGCTTCACCGCCTTCGTAACGAAGGACCGGAATAACCGTCAGGCTGGCTTTCTTGTTAAACCAGTTGGCAGGAAAAGTGGCATGTATGGTTACCGGTACTTTGCCTGCAACTAACTCCAGCGGTTGAGGCTCAGCTTTTATGTAGTTTTCAGTTAAAGGAGACAATCCGCTCTTACATGAGGTAATAACCCCCACCATTGCAAGCAAACCGAGCAAATGCCAGTAAATTCTTTTTTTCATGACTCTTCAGATTAAGTAATTAATATTGTTGTATGTTGACTGTTTAATCTACAAAACTACATCATTAAAATGAGTTTAGAAAAAATTAAAGTATAAAAATTACTCAAAAACTGTATTAAAAATTCAAAAAAGTTGTTGAAAATTCATTTAGTATTAATAGAAAAGAAAATAGTTATTAAAATAAAATCATGAGAGTGAATATCA
>JAJBTS010000415.1 GCA_020860885.1 Bacteroidales bacterium | reverse complement strand
CAATTAAACAGAAAAAGAGTTTACAAAAAAATTAATTGGGAACGAAAACTGTAATAAGGAAACTAATAACTCTTTACTATTTTTTGTCACACTTCGGTAAATAAAATTAATAAGGTAATATTCAAAATTTTTATCTTTGCACAATAATTCTTAAAACTTATGGTAAGACGTTTTTCATTGTATATGGTTTTCTTTATAATAGGTATTTTTCTCTTTATGGCGTGTAACAATAAAGCGGATCAAGACGGACTGACCATCGGTGTTATGTCTTCCACAGACCTGTTGCCGTACGCCATCGCACAAAGGAACGGATATTTTGAGAACTACGGAGTGAATGTAACTATTCAGAAGTTTTATTCTGCGAACGACCGGGATGCTTCTTTCCAGACTAAAACGGTAGATGGAACCATTACGGATCTGACCGGAGCTATTATACAAAGAGCCAATGGTATAGATGCTGTTATAACTTCTAAGGAATTTGGTGTCTTTCATGTAATGACACACGATTCCACGATACATACTATGGCCGGTTTGAAAGGTAAGAATGTAGCTTCTTCTAAAAATACGGTTATAGATTTTGTTATTGATATGGCGTTGAATAGTGCCGGATTAACTCCGGATGATATTGTCCGTCAGGAAGTAAATAAAATACCGATTCGTCTGGAGATGCTTCGTAATTATAAAACAGATGCAACAGGATTGCCCGAACCTTTTATTTCGATCGCTTTGGAGGATGGGATGAAATCGGTAGTAAGTCTCAACGAATTAGGCTATAATGTTACCTGTATGTTTTTTCATCAGTCTGTGATAAATGAAAAGAAAGACCTGTTAAAGTCTTTTTATCAGGCGTACAACGAAGCTGTAAATTATATTCATACTCACCCCCGGCATGAGTATACAGATGTATTGATTAAGGATTTAGGTGTTCCTGAACATTTGGTTTCTAAGGTTTTATTACCTGGTTACCAGAAAGCGGCTTTACCTACTTCCCGGGATATAAATGCTGTTATTCAGTGGTTGAAAGAAAAAAGTCTTATACCTGCCGACTATCAACCCGATCATTTGCTAAACGATACTTTTTTACAGGAAGATTAAAGAATGCTTCAAATAGAGAATATATCGGTTCGCTATGGAACAACGGAAGTTTTAAAAGATATTTTACTTCCTATCAATAAGGGTGAAATTTATTCTGTGATTGGTCCTTCGGGAAGCGGAAAATCTACTTTACTGAATGTTCTCTGTGGAGTTGTTAAACCTTACAAAGGCAATATTTTACTAAACAATGAAAAGCTGGATCCTTCCCGTCATAATATAGCGTTAGTGCCTCAACAGTATGGTTTGCTTCCCTGGCAAAAAGTAGAGCAAAATATTCTTTTACCCCTTCGGATCCGGGGTGGCCAGCAGACAGAGTCTTTCCGGAACCATTTCAATGATATTATTGAGAGGCTCAACTTGAGCGATTTTCTGGACCGTTATCCGAAAGAGTTGAGCGGAGGGCAGCAGCAACGCGTGGCCCTGGCAAGAGCGTTTATCCAAGGGCCTGAGGTCTTGCTAATGGATGAACCTTTTTCTGCCTTGGACGCTTTGACTGCGGAAAGATCCCAGGAGCTTTTTCTGGATCTTTGGAAGAAGAATAAAACAACCACTTTATTTACTACTCATAATGTTTTGGAAGCAGTAAAAATGGGAAAACATATTATCGTATTTTCAACCGCTCCGGGTAGAATTCTCAGAATAATTGAGAACCCATTGTATCATTCCGGAGCGGGTAGGGAAGAGCAGGATTTTCTGCTTTTTGCCCAGGACGTAAAAAATTACATTCAAAAAGAATGGAAAATCCAATAGGTGATGAAGAATAAACTTTATGGATTGATCTTATTCAATGTGCTGTGGTTTCTAATAGCTAAGCTTGTCAATAATCCGGTATTGATCGATCCTATATCCACTTACGTGAATATTTTTAAGGTTTTACCGGATATGAGCGGACATTTACTGGCAAGTCTGGAACGCGTTGTATTGGGGATTTTTATTTCTGTAGTTATAGGAAGTATTGTGGGTATAGGTATGGCTCTTTCTAAAAAATTGAATAGTATATTAAGCCCTTTGGTTTACTTTACTTATCCGATCCCTAAATTTGCCTTGCTTCCCATCGTGATGTTACTGGCAGGAATCGGGGAAATATCTAAAATAACCATGATTGTTCTTATCCTTGTCTTTCAGATCATTATCTCTATCCGGGACGCAGTAAATAATATTTCTCGTGATAAGTATAACATATTGATTTCGCTAGGAGCCAACCCTAAGCAAATATTGAAAGAAGTGATATTCCCGGCAATCTTACCCGAACTGTTTACTACTTTGCGTATTGCCTTGGGTGTGGCCATCTCGGTACTTTTTTTCACAGAGACCTATGGAACGGAAAAAGGAATGGGATATTATATTGTTGATTCCTGGATGAGGATTAATTATCTGGATATGTATGCCGGAATTGTATTATTAAGTATTCTCGGATTTTTACTCTTCCTGTTGATTGACGGGATGGATCGCGTTTTTTGTAAATGGAACAAATGATTGTATGATGACAACTTATTCTCCTGATGAAGTAAAGCATTTACTGGACCTGATGCTTACCCGGTTCAATACTCCGGAATTTATTCTTACGGATCCTGTACAATTCCCCCGTTCTTTTAAACTCAAACAAGATATTGAGGTATCGGCTATTCTAACAGCCGTTATTACGTGGGGCAAACGGAGCATCATCTTGAAATCTGCTCAAAAGATGCACGATATTATGGGGATTTCTCCTTACGATTATATAATGCAAGAGGGGTATAAATCGTTAGGAACGACCAATATTCACAGAACGTTCTTTGAAGATGATATGGCGTACGTAGCACGTGGACTTTATTCTATTTATCAACAATATGAAAGTCTGGAATCCTTATTTGCCTCTGTTCCTCCGACAGAAGAAAGAGTTTGGACGGCTATTAGTAAATTTCGTGAATTTATTATTGCTGCCAATAAGGATTATCCTTACAAAAGTCTGAAACACATATCCAATCCGAAGGCTTCGTCGGCCTGCAAACGCTTGCATCTGGCTCTGAAGTGGTTGGTGAGGAACGATGGTATTGTTGATATAGGTATCTGGCAAAATCTTTCTCCTTCCGAATTACGGATTCCTCTGGATGTACATGTAGGGAATGTAGCCAGAAAACTCGGATTGTTGCAACGAAAGCAAAACGATCTTAAAGCGGTAGAAGAATTAACCGGTAAATTGAAAACATTCAATCCGGTAGACCCTATTATTTATGATTTTGCATTGTTTGGAATAGGAGTCACGCACAGTTAACAGTCACCAGTCATCAGTGAAGCAGTAGACAGTCAGTAAAAAAAGAGGGTGGAGATAGATGAAAATATTCACGGTTGAATGTTAATGCTTTTCGCTACCCTTTCGCGATAAGTATTACTACCTCTCCGAGATACTCTTCGCTACCCTCTCGCGGTAAGTATCGCGACCACCCCGAGATACTTACCGCGACGGGGTGTTAATACTCTTCGCTAACCCGTCGAGATACTTATCGCTAAAGGGTGTTAATACTCTTCGCAAAGAGGTGTCAATACTCTCCGCTATTTACTGCTAATATTTTAAGCTCTATACTTCTAATTACTAACTGTTTACTGTTTACTGATGACTGTTTATTTGTTTTTCCACATATCTACGTATTCCTGCATGGTTTCCGCTAATTCTTTTCCGATGATTTTATAATCATCTTCATTGAGGTTCGCAAGCGAAACTCTTACAGACCATTCCGGTCCGGCGAAACCGCCTCCGTTCAACAATACGATAGAAGATTTCTCAGCCAAACGGAAGACTATATCTACCGGCTCAAAATTCTTCTCCAGGAATGCAACGAATTCTTTTCCGTAATTTTTCATTGCCCATTCTCTAATATCAATCTCACTGTAGTATCCGGCTCTGTATGGGTCAGGGGTAACAGGAATATTCATTCCGTTCCATAATAAATTGTATCTGTGTTGAATTAAATCAATACTGGCTTTCTTGTAATTATTTTCTTTATCAAGTAAAGCAAATCCCGCAAATAACATCATTTGCGTTTGTTGAGGCAGGGACAATCCTGCCATATGGTTTAGTGCGACCTGGCGACTGTCGGCAACCAAACGATCTATAAATTTTATTTTTTCAGGATGTATGGTTAAACTGTCGTAAAGTTTTGCCAATCGCTGTTTGTCTTTTTCCGGAATGGCCGACAGCATATCATCGTAAACGTTATCCTCATACAACGCAATAACTCCCAGACGCCATCCGGTAGCTCCGAAATATTTGGAAAAAGAATACACGCAAAGTGTATTTTCAGGTAGATCGTTCATCAAAGAGCTGAACCCGTCTACAAAAGTACCGTAAACGTCATCAGTAAGAATCATGAGGTTTGGGTTCAGGTTTTTTACTACCTTAACCAAGTACTTACGGCTTTTATCCGACATTTCTACAGAAGTAGGATTGCTGGGATTAACCAGGAAAAAAGCTTTAATGGATTTATCTCCTAATTTATCTAATTCTTCTTCCGGATATTGGAAATTGGAATTACCCTCTTTATCTGTAGAAGTTCCCCGGACATACGTAACTTTGAATTGATAACGATCCAGTTCCGGAATTTCCAGATAGGGGGTAAAAACAGGTACACCCAAAGCTATTTTATCTCCTTTTTTAAGAAGACAATTTTCAATCAGAGAGTCGAAGATGTAACACATGGCAGCGGTACCGCCTTCCGTAGCAAACAGATCGTATCTGCCGCTTCTTTTAGGATCGTTTCCACACATCTCCTGAATCAGATAATCATGCACAATAAGTTCCGCATGTTTCAGCATTCTTACGGGAACAGGATATTGATCGCCAATAACGCCTTCTGCCAACTCTAATACCCAACTGTCGGGATCAAAATTGTGTTTCTCAATTCCATACTCGTAAATGTTTTTCAACAATTCTATGCCGGGAGCAGTAGAATTTTTCTTTATAAAAGCTTTGAATCGCTCGTTTATCCCTTTTTTCTGAGGGATACCGGCAAGCCCTACCGGATTGTCCATGGCTGCACGACACTCTTCAATTCCGAATCGTCCAAGTGTAAGGAATGCTTCACGAGGGATGGTGGCAACCCAGTTCGGATTTCCTCTCCCTGCATTCAACATCATCTTCACAGGCTTCTTTTGCTGATCGGAAGCTAAACTAATCAAGCTGTCTTTCAATTCAAACGGACTTAACTGTTCCAGCTGTTGTTCCTTTTTTCTTGATGTTTTTAATTTATATTTTTCGTCCATAAATATGAATTTATAGTGTGTTTCATTTTTATTAGGAGAGAAGAAGTACAATAACGACTCCCCAGATTATTAATAATGTGTTTCCTACAGCGTAAGTCGTGGTATAAGAAAGAGCGGGGACTTTACTTTTTAAAGCATCCTGCAAGGCTCCGAGAGCGGCTGTCGTTGTTCTTGCTCCGGCACAGGCTCCTAAAGTAATAGCCGGCTCGAATTTGAAGACATATCTGCCTAATAAAAGTCCGATTAGCATAGGAATAAGACTTACGAAAATACCGGCAATGAATAAACTTAGACCATTGGCTTTGAATCCTGCAATGAAATCCGGTCCTGCACTTATTCCGACAACGGCGATGAAGACGCTTAATCCCAGATTGTTCATCAACCATATAGCCGGTTCGGGAACAGCGCCGAAGGTCGGTTTCCTGGATCTCAGCCATCCGAAAATGATACCCATAATCAATACACCGCCACTGGCGCTTAAACTGAGAGGTACATTTCCTGCACGTACGGTTATTGATCCGAGAACTCCCCCGATAAATATACCGATGGCAACATACAATAAATCAGTAATATTAGTAGGTCTTTCGACATATCCCAGATGTTGTGCAAATCGATCGACGTCGGTCTTTCTTCCTTCGAGTTCAACGATATCGCCCCGCATTAACGTTACATTTTTTAATAATGGAAGCTCCGCTTTTCCACGGTGTATTTTTCTGATCACAACGCCGTGTCGGTCTTTACTCATTCGTAAAGATTGCAAAGTGTTTCCTTCCATTTCTTTATTGCTTACTATGACTCTCAGAGCTTCTACCCTGAAATCCAGCAATTCAAGGTCCGCAACTTCTTCACCTATAAAATCATCATCGCTCAGAAGAGAATCTAAAGGACCGTTTAATACCAGGCTGTCTCCTTTACTTATTTTTTGATCCAATGTAGGATCCTGTATAATTTCTCCTTTGCCATTTCTAATTCTCTCAATATAGACCGGCCAACCTTTGGAAAGAAGCATTTCTTCCACTTCGTTTACTGTTTTGTCTGAACCAAAGAAATCGCTGGTTGCTTTTATAACCCGGAAAGTCGTTCCGTCGTATGCATATTCTAAGGTAGGGTCCTGGTCCAGAACCGAACCCCCTAATTGTTGTTCGTAAGCCCGTGTTCTTTCCATAACATCTTTTCCCAGAAGTTTAGGCCCTATAGAAGATAAAAACCAGGCTGTGCCTGCCGTACCAAAAATGTAAGTAACTGCATAGGCAACAGGGATCTGATTGATCATTCGTTGCTTTTCTGCATCTTGAATGTTTAACTGATTAATGGTATCAGAAGCTACTCCGATTACGGCAGAGATTGTATTTCCTCCGGCCAGTAATCCCGCACCATTACCGGCATCAAACCCTGCGATAAGTGCTGCTACCCAGGGCACCAACAGACAAAAAACACAGACTATAGCGGCAAAAGCGATCTGAGGCAATCCTTCTTTCTTTAATCCTTGCACAAATTGTGGTCCTACACTGTATCCTACTGCAAATAAGAAAATCAGGAAGAAAGTTGATTTTACGGTAGGAGAGATTGTAATTCCTAATTGTCCTACTAATACGCCCATCAATAGTACTCCGGTGACTGACCCGAGACTGAAACTTTTTATCTTAATTTTACCGATAGCAAAACCTAATGCTAAAGTTAAAAAGATAGCTAATTCAGGTGTGTTCTGTAATGTTTTAACGATCCATTCCATATATTTAAAGTTTATTCTTCTACTCCTACACCCGGAATAAGATCATCGTTGAGATCTTCCCCTTCCAGTCGGGCTATTTCACTTAGATTTGAGTTGTCGTCCATGCGATAAGATTCGTCAATAAACCGTTTACTCAACCTTTCTTCATTGTTTTCGGGGCCTTTCGGTATATCTGTCATGATTTTTTAATTT
>JAJBTS010000316.1 GCA_020860885.1 Bacteroidales bacterium | reverse complement strand
TTATTATCCCACGCGGAATGAAAAATCATTTATCTTTGTGAAGATTATAGGTTGCTTGAATGTAATGAAGACTATTTAACTCAATCTCTAGATATAATCCCCTGTCTCATGAGATTTTTTTTGTTTGTGATTTTTCTTTCTATATACTTTTTTGCCGGCTGTGAATGCTCAAACGGTTCAGGTTGACGGCAGAGTAGTGTCTGCTTTCAGTAAAGAACCTTTGGCAGGTGTTTCCGTATCTGCAAAAGAAGATTCGAAGCTGGGTACCTTTACGGATGAAGATGGTTACTTTTCTATATTTTTACCTCCCGGAATTAAAAGCCTGGTATTTTCTTATTTGGGAATGGTTACTCAGGAAGTTGCAGTGAAAGATTATATGGAAGTTGTATTGTCTGACAGCAACCGGTCGTTGGACGAAGTAGTGATAACAGGGATGCAGCAGATCGATAAACGGTTGTTTACAGGCGCTACTACTTCCCTGGAAGCATCCGGTACCCTATTGGACGGGATTACGGATATTTCCCGTTCTCTGGAAGGTCGTTCCGGCGGAGTTTCTGTGCAGAATGTGAGTGGAACCTTCGGAACCGCACCTAAAATAAAAATACGGGGAGCCACTTCTATTTATGGTAACTCGCGCCCTTTATGGGTGGTGGATGGAGTTATTCTTTCAGATCTGGTAGATATCTCCGCCGATCAGTTGTCTTCGGGTGATGCAATCACACTGATTTCTTCCGCTGTAGCAGGATTAAATGCCGATGATATAGAAAGTTTTCAGATCCTGAAAGACGGATCGGCTACTTCTATCTATGGAGCAAAAGCGATGGCCGGCGTGATTGTAATTACAACGAAAAAAGGAAAAGCGGGTAAAAGCGCAGTTAATTATACCGGACAATTTACTTACCGGCTTAAACCCTCTTACAATCAGTTCAATATAAGTAATTCTCAGCAGCAGATGAGTATATATAAAGAGATGGAGGCAAAAGGATGGCTGGGAATAGCGGATGTAATTATGAATTCTTCCTCAGGTGTATATGGTAAAATGTATCAATTGATCAACCAATACAATGAAAGTAGCGGACAGTACGGATTGCCCTTTACTCAATCGGCTATGAATGCATATTTAAGGGAAGCGGAGTATAGGAATACCGATTGGTTTGACCTTTTATTTAACGAAAACATCGTTCAGGATCATTCGGTGAGTGTTTCCGGAGGGACGGAGAAAGCCCGCTTTTATTCCTCTTTTTCAGCATTGGAAGATCCGGGATGGACGCTGGCTTCTAACGTTCAGAGATATACTTTCAATGCAAATGCAATTATCGATCTTTCCCGTACAGTAACTTTTAAGTTATTAACCAGTGATTCCTACAGAAAACAGAAAGCGCCGGGAACTGTAAGCCGGGAAATTGATGTCGTGAGGGGAGAAGTAAAAAGAGATTTTGATATTAACCCATTTAATTATGCATTGAATACTTCGCGGAGTTTGGATCCTAATGAATCCTATACACGAAATTATACCGGATTCAATATATTTGATGAACTGAAGAATAATTACATAGATTTGCGAGTAACGGATTTGAAATTTCAGGGAGAATTGACATGGAAACCTGTTACCGGACTTCAGTTCAACCTGTTGGGCGCCTTTCGACAGGTAGGTTCGGAACAGGAACACATTATAAAAGATCATTCCAACCAGGCGAATGCTTATCGTGCCGGGATTGAGCCTGAGAATGCTTTGATCCGGGAACTTAATCCTTATTTATTCTGGGATCCGGATGACGAAAATGCTTTGCCGATATCTCTGCTCCCCGAAGGTGGATTTTATATCAACGATAAGTATTCAACCACACAGTTAGATCTCCGCCTTTCAGGTCAGTACACGCACGTATTACGTAATAAACATATTCTGAATCTTTTTGGCGGAACGGAATTAAATAAGCTGGACCGGGATCAATCCGGTTTCGAAGGCTGGGGATATTGTTACGACGACGGAGGAATTCCTTCGGTAAATTCTAATATTTTTAATGAAAACAGATCGTATTATCACCGGAATCAGAGTTATGAAAGAGATCTGGCCTTTTTTGCACAGACATCTTATTCTTATGATGGGCGGTATGTTTTAAGTCTTACGGGCCGTTACGAGGGAAGCAATAAATTGGGAAAGTCGAGAAAAGTTCGCTGGTTACCTACCTGGAATGTAGGATTAGCATGGAATATCCATGAGGAGAGCTGGTTTGACAGAAGTAAAGTTTCTCATCTGGGTCTCAGAGCCTCTTATTCTTTAGTAGCAGAAAGTGGGCCTTATTGGGTAACCAATTCAACTCCTATATATAAAGCAAATTATCCGTGGAGGCCTTTCTCTTCCGTAAGGGAAATAGGTATCGCTTTGGAGGATATTGAAAATTCGGAACTGACTTATGAGAAGAAAAAAGAAATTAACCTCGGTATAGATATTGGGTTCAATAACAACCGCTACAATATGGAGATGGAACTTTTTATGAGAGATAACTACGATCTCATCGGTTCCATATCTACTCCGGGATTGGGTGGATTTATACGTAAATATGCAAATGTGGCGGATATGAAATCGGCGGGAATAGAGTTAACTTTTTCTTCCTCTAATATTGTTCGTCGAAATTTTCATTGGAAGACCGATCTTACTTTCTCTTATGTTCACAATGAAATAACCCGTCTGGCTTCACGGTCGAGCGTGTATGAACTGATTATGGGTGCGGGATATGCGCTGGAAGGTTACCCGGTGCGTTCTTTATTTTCTATTCCTTTTCAGGGATTGAATGAAGATGGTTTGCCTCAGTTTATTAATCAGAACGGAGAATTGACTGTTACGGACATCAATTTTCAGGAATCATCCAAAATAAATTTTCTAAAGTACGAAGGCTCTACAGACCCTTCTGTTGTGGGAGGATTAAATAATCTTTTTTCCTACAAGAGATGCCGTCTGAATGTATTTATCACATACTCTTTCGGAAATAAAGTACGCTTGGATCCGGTTTTTAACGTTTCCTATTCGGATTTGTCTGCTTTGCCCAAAGAATTTAAGAACCGGTGGGTTTTACCCGGCGACGAAGCTTTTACCAATATCCCGGTGATAGCAAGCAAAAGGCAGTTGTACGATAATCCGAATCTGTCGTATGCTTATAATGCCTACAACTATTCTACAGAACGTATAGCGGACGGTGGGTTTATCCGGATGAAAGAAATATCCCTGGCATACGATTTTCCTGAACATATTGTGCAGAAATTATGGATTTCGGGCGCCAGCGTCAAATTACAGGCAACTAATTTGTTCCTGATCTATGCCGATAAGAAATTAAACGGACAGGATCCGGAATTCTATAATAGTGGAGGGATTGCTAATCCAATGCCAAGGCAAATTACATTTACAGTTAAATTGACTATTTGATTAACCAGAATGAAAATATTACAAATAAATAAGTTTTTGAGGAAAGCAGGTCCATTCGCAGGAGTATGTATCTTTTTATTCTCTATGTGTATGTCTTCCTGCAACGATTTTCTGGATCAGGTTCCGGATAACCGGACCGATTTGAATTCTCCCGAACAAATATCCAAACTATTGGTTAACGGTTATTCTACGGCTAACCATGCTCTTATTTCAGAGTTAAGCGGAGATAATTTTGTGGATAATAATTCTCCGGACAGTAACGGAAACAGATATAATCTCCCTGTATTTGAACTTATGGATAATGAAATCTTTGCATGGGAAGATGTTGTTTCCGGAGAAAGGCAGGATTCGCCTCATTATTTGTGGGAAGATTATTATCGTTGTATTGCTGTTGCAAATCATGCTCTGAGAAGAATTTATGAATTGGAAAAAGAAGGACGGACTAGCGAGGTGTCGGCGCAAAAAGGAGAGGCTTTATTGATCCGGGCATTCAATCATTTTAATTTGGTGAATATCTTTGCCCAGGCATTCAGAAGTGATGCGTTAAATAAAGCGACACCGGGAATTCCTTATATTACCGAACCGGAAAAAACAGTAATTGTGATTCAAGAACGTTTATCGTTGGCGGAAGTCTATGAAAAGATTGAAAAGGACCTTTTGGAAGGTTTACCATTGATCGACGACAGAAACTACAAAGTTCCCAAGTACCATTTCAATAAGCAGGCTGCTCACGCTTTTGCTGCCCGTTTTTATCTTTTTAAAAGGGATTATGAAAAAGTCATAGAACATGCCAACCTGGCGTTGGGGCAAGATGCTTCCCTGTATATGAAAGACTGGAGTCCTTCTCTTCCGACCTACAATTCATTTGTATACTGGACGATTGATGAACTTTCCAGGAGTAATTTTTTACTGATACCTACTCATTCCCGTTTTATGCGACGTTATTCCGAATCGTATCGGTATACCTGCAACAGAGAAGCGGTGAAAGCAACTATTTTCGGACAGGGACCCAGCTGGATGGTTTATTCTTATCATCCCTGTTTTGTCGGAAAGTTGTATGTCAGCGGTAAACAGCAACATGGAATATGGTGTCCGAACTCCGGTGAGGTATTTGAATTTACAGATAAAGTAGCCGGAATAGGTTACCCTCACATCATCCGTAAGGAATTTACAGCCGAAGAAACTCTATTGTGCCGGGCGGAAGCCTGGGTGCATTTGAAAGAACCCGATAAGGCTTTGGCAGATTTGGAGATATGGAATAAGGCACGTCAAAATTTGCCTATACCTATACTGGCCTTCACCTTAGGCCATGATAATATAAATGCTTTTTATTCCAGATATGCGGAGAAAGATGTTGTGAAGCCTTTAAATACTGAAAAAATAGATTCTTCATGGCAGGTCGATGAAGAGCAGACGTTGATGCTTTATTGTGTACTGCATTTTCGGAGGATAGAAACTATTTTTGAAGGGAATAGATGGTTTGATATCAAACGTTATGGAATTGAAATCGAACATAAGATCGGCCGGGACCGGGTAGAGTATTTGAAATGGGACGATCCCAGAAGAGCTATACAGTTGCCGGCAGAGGTTATTGTTTCCGGTATTCTTCCAAACAATAGGGAAGCGCAGGAGAAAAGCACTCCTGAAGTTATTAAGTCTGAAGATAATTTTCTGGAGGAAATGGAATGATGAAAAAGATATTTAATATAATTTTTATAGTTGCAGGAATGTTTTTGTTTTCTTCCTGCAACGAGGAGAATCTGGAACCGGAAAGCATTTTCAACAATGAGGATGAATTACCTGACCCTGATTCCTATTCTTACCTGTTGGATTGTTGGTTGTATGAAAATTATCTTTTACCTTTCAATTTGCAGTTTCGTTATCGTATGAGAGATGTGGAAACAGATATGGATTATAATCTGGTCCCTGCGGATTATGACAAAGCTATTGATATGGCCGTTCTCACAAAATATTTATGGTTTGATGCTTATACGGAAATAGCCGGAATTAATTTTTTAAAACTTTACGGACCCCGGATGATACATCTGATCGGATCGGCTGCTCATAATCCGGCTAATGGGACAATGATGGTAGGATTAGCAGAAAGTGGTGTGAAAATAACTTTGTTTCGTTGCAACCAATTGGACGCTGAGAATGTTGATGGACTGAATGATATGTACTTCCATACGATGCATCATGAATTTATCCATATACTTCATCAGGTAAAATCTTACCAAACGGAATTTAATGCAATTTCTGCAAATTATTATGAACCCTATTCCTGGGAAGACAGGGATTTTGAACCAGCTGCGTCTTTAGGATTTGTAAGTTCTTATGCCGGAGCCGAAGCAAGGGAGGATTTTGTGGAAGTAATATCCAATTATATCGTTAAAACAGATGAACAATGGGAACATATACTGGACGTAGCCACAAAGGGATGGGTGGTGTCAAGGGATATTCTGGGTAATGAATTGATAGATGAAGATGGCCATAGAATATATAAGGAAGTCGAAGATAGTGATGGTGTGGATGGAAAAGCTGTTATTCTTGAGAAGTTATTCTTATGTAAACAATGGATGAAAGATTCATGGGGTATTGATTTAGAAGAGTTGCGTCACGAAGTTTTGTTGCGTCAGGAGAATCTGGATATAAATTTGTTAAGAAAGCAACTCGAAAGATGAAAAATATCACAGTCTTATATTTTATAATTCCTGTGTTCTTCATTACCTTGAATTCCTGCTTATTCGAAGAAAAAGAAATTTTTGATGATCTGGCTTCTATACGTCTGCAAGAGCAGTTGAAAAGAAATAGAGAAATTCTTATCAATGCGGATTATGGTTGGATTGTTGATTACTTCCCTCTTCAGACTCAGGAAGGATATACTATATTAATGAAATTTAATGAAGATGGTTCTGTATGGATGGCAATCAAAAACCGTTGGACAAATAATTTATTCAAAGATAGCTTGAGCCTGTTCAGCCTGATTGCAGACCAGGGGCCGGTCTTATCTTTTGATACATACAATCCATGCCTGCATATCTTTTCACAACCCGAAGATATACCGGAAACGGAAGAAAGGGAAATCGGAAGAGGAATGGAAGGCGATTATGAATTTATCATACTTCATGCTTTGGAAGAACTGATCCATATAAAAGGGAAAAAAAGAGGTATTACTATGGAGATGAGGAAATTTCCCGCTGTAGGCGGCAAATTAAAAAGAATACCGGATGATCGTCTTCGTGTAACAGAAGCCTGGAAAGATTATTTTCTTGAAATAGAAGATATGAATAACTATCTTTTTGGCAGGAAAGATGCCGATTTGAAATTGTTTATCGAAGATTCTGCTTTTGCTTTATCCAAACAGGAAACATCCATTCTGATAGTAGATACGGAAGACGATCTTTCTATATTGCATAATGAGAAAATTCCTTTCATGATCACTGAATATGGTATCTCTTTGTCTGATACCTTCCGGCTCGGAGATAATAGACTAAAGAAGTTCCGTTTAAGTGAAGACAGATCTGCTTTGCTGAATAATAATAATGAAAATATTTGGATTAAGTCAGAAGAAGCCATTACCTATTTATCTACTCACGATGTGAAATATTTGGCATATAAAGAGGATTTGGGAGGAATCTTTTATGATACGTTCCTTTTAATGGAAAAAGAATTTCATTCTGTATTTGGCGGAAACCGGGATCTTAGGAATTTAGGTTTAATGAAAGAAGATGATAAATTGTATTTTATTTTGCAAACATGGACAAATGAAGCTACCTTTGTTGTTCCATATGAGATTGTTAATGGTAAATTAATAATTAAAGAATTTGATTCGTATGCTCTGG
>JAJBTS010000029.1 GCA_020860885.1 Bacteroidales bacterium | reverse complement strand
CTGTAAAAGAGGCATTAGAAGTAAAAAACAATCGTTTTGCATACAAATCCTTAGGAACGGATAAAACTCTTCTAATGGTTTTTTTTAATTCAAGTCTCCGTACCAGGCTTAGTACACAGAAAGCAGCTATGAATCTGGGAATGAATACAATGGTCTTAGATGTAAACCAGGGAGCCTGGCGCCTTGAAACGGAGAGAGGTGTTATTATGGATGGAGATAAACCGGAACATATGTTGGAAGCAATTCCTGTTATGGGCTGTTACTGCGATATCATCGGAGTACGTTCCTTTGCACGTTTTGAAAATAAATCAGAAGATTACAGCGAGAACATCCTGCAAATGTTCATTAAATATTCCGGCAAGCCGGTTTTCAGTATGGAAGGAGCAACGACTCACCCTTTACAAGCCTTTGCCGATTTAATTACTATTGAAGAATATAAAACAAAAGACCGCCCTAAAGTTGTTCTTACCTGGGCGCCTCATCCAAAAGCTTTACCCCAGGCAGTACCGAATTCGTTTGCCGACTTTATGAATGAAGCGGATGTTGATTTTATTATCACGCATCCGAAAGGATACGAATTAGATCCAAAATTTGTGCGTAATGCTCCCGTAGAATACGATCAGAATAAAGCTTTTCAAGGCGCTGATTTTATTTATGCTAAAAACTGGTCGGCTTTCGCTGACGAACATTACGGTGAGATATTAAGTAAAGATCGTAGCTGGACTGTAGATTCTGAAAAGATGGCTTTAACCAACCAGGCCAAATTTATGCATTGCCTACCGGTACGACGCAATATGATCGTTACCGATGATGTAATCGAAAGTCCTCAGTCTATTGTTATACCGGAAGCTGCAAACAGGGAAATATCTTGCCAGGTTATTTTAAAAAGAATGCTGGAAAGTCTGTAAATCTTTATTATTTAGTTATTAATCTCTCAATAAAAAAATATGATTTATAAACCAGAAACAATTTGTGTACAGGGAGGTTGGACTCCTAAAAAAGGTGAACCACGTGTATTACCTATTTATCAAAGCACCACCTTCAAATACGAAAGTAGTGAGCAAATGGCTAAACTATTTGATCTGGAAGAAGCCGGTTATTTTTATACCCGACTGCAAAATCCGACGAATGATGCAGTTTCTGCAAAGATTTCCGATTTGGAAGGAGGTGTGGGCGCTATGCTTACTTCTTCTGGACAAGCGGCTTCATTTTATGCATTGTTCAATATCTGTTCGGCTGGGGATCATTTTATAAGTGCTTCTACCATTTACGGAGGGACTTTTAATCTTTTCGCAGTAACAATGAAAAAACTGGGAATAGAAGTTACATTCATTGACCAGGATGCCAGTGAGGAAGAGATAGCAAAAGCTTTTCAACCAAATACGAAAGCTTTGTTCGGAGAAACAATAGCTAATCCCGGCTTAAAAGTATTGGATATTGAGAAGTTTGCACGTATAGCTCATGCACAAGGTGTTCCTTTGATTGTTGACAATACATTTGCAACTCCTATAAATTGCCGTCCTATAGATTGGGGAGCAGACATTGTTATTCATTCTACTACTAAGTACATGGATGGACATGCCACCAGTGTCGGAGGCGTTATCGTGGACAGCGGAAATTTCGATTGGAATGCTTATCCGGAAAAATTCCCAGGGTTGACAACTCCGGATGATTCTTACCACGGACTCATCTACACCAAAAGTTTTGGCAAAGCAGCTTATATTACCAAATGTGTAGTTCAGCTCATGAGAGATCTGGGATCTATTCAGTCGCCGCAAAACGCTTTTCTGACAAATATCGGGTTGGAAACATTACATTTAAGAGTAGAACGCCATTGTTCAAATGCTCAAAAGGTGGCCGAATTTCTCGAGAACAACGAAAAGATTGCATGGGTTCATTACTGCGGCCTTGAAAACGATACTTATTACGAACTGGGCAAAAAATATCTTCCAAAAGGTTCCTGTGGTGTTATTACTTTCGGACTTAAAGGCGGCCGGGATGCATCCATAGGTTTTATTGATAGTCTACAGATGATAGCTATCGTAACTCATGTAGCTGATGCCCGCACCTCTGTGTTACATCCGGCAAGCCATACTCACAGACAATTGAGCGATGAGCAATTAATTGCAGCGGGTGTAGCTCCCGATCTTATTCGCCTTTCCGTTGGTATAGAAAACGTAGAGGATATTATCGAAGATATCCAACGAGCATTAGAAAAAGCTTAAAATATATCAGGAGTTAGTCAAAAAAGAATTTAGACTAACTCTTTCTCTTATGAACCACATTAAAAGGCATATCGAGGAAGTAATTCAGGAAAAAGTAATTGATTTTCCTCTTCACTCAGGGAAAATAAAAACTCAATCCGGGAAGATATTTTTTCTCAAAAGCGGTCATGAAAGTGCGATTTATCAATGTGAAGCTAACGGATTACAGGAATTAGCCAAAGCTCAAAGTATTCGAATAAGCAAAGTCATCTCTGTAGGGGAGAACTATATCCTTACTCAATTTATCGAACCCTCCCGACCTGCTTCTGGTTTTTTTGAACGACTAGGTCGACATCTGGCAAAACTACATCGGTATACTTACGAAAATTATGGATTTTACGAAAACAATTTTATTGGTCTTAATCCACAATTCAACGTTCCTTCAAAGAGTGAAAAAGATAACTGGATAGAATTTTACTTAAACAAAAGACTTCTCGTTCAATTTCATCTTGCGGAGAAGAACGGATTTGTCTCTCAACAACTTAGAAAAGATTTTAACTCTCTCGAAAATAAGATAGAAGACCTATTACAAAATAGCCTTGAACCTCCTAGCCTGCTCCATGGAGACCTATGGTCGGGGAATTTTTTATGCGATAGCACTAATAATCCCGTTTTGATTGATCCTGCCGTATATTACGGGCACCGCGAAGCCGATTTGGCAATGACTAAGCTTTTCGGAGGTTTTCCGTATTCCTTTTATAAATCTTATCAGGAAGAATTTCCATTAAAATCAGGATGGGAATACCGGGAAGGAATTTATAAGCTTTATCATGTCCTGAATCATTTAAATTTGTTCGGGAAAAGCTATCTTCCCGAAACGGAATACCTTATAAAACAATATTTATAGATTGTTTGGTCAGACTCTGTCGGTAAGGTAAGAAAGCTCCTTCTTCATTCTCATAATAATAAGAACTTATTATTTTATGGATTGTTATATAGTAATAAACCATTAAATGAAAAATTATGAGCAGTTTTCCGGAACGGGATCCCAAAACAGATCATCTTCTAACACCCGAAAATTCGGTTCTGATTATTATTGATTATCAACCGACACAAGTAAACTCAATCAATTCGATGAGTAGGGCCCAATTAATTGAAAATATAGTTATAGTCGCAAAACTAGCTAAAGTGTTTAATATACCTGTTATTCTTTCGACAGTAAATGTACAGGATGGAAAAAATAAAGACACTATCGCTCCCTTAGCCGATGTATTAGGAGATATTCCTTCATACGATCGCACCAATATCGATGCATGGGAGGACGAAGAGTTTTATAATGCTGTTATAAATACCGGGAGAAAAAAATTAATTATGACAGCCCTTTGGACAGAAGCATGCCTTACGTTTCCATCCTTAGATGCCTTAAAAGAAGGATTCGAAGTTTATCCTATCGTAGATGCAGTAGGAGGTACCTCCAAACTAGCACATGAAACAGCTTTAAAAAGAATAGAAAATGCGGGAGCTAAACCTATAAGTATCGTTCAATTGGCTTGTGAGATGCAAAGAGACTGGAACAGACAAGAAACAGTTCCGGGATTTGTGGGCATATTAAAAGAAATAGGTGCATTTTTACCGACAGACTAAGTTGAAATGATATAAAAAATATTGACCAGATCTGAATAGTCATTATAAATGAGCAGACCTGGTCAATATTTTTTTATCACAATTTCTTAATTACCGGTTTTCCTTTAGCCGGAACGGCGTATATAATGGGTTCTTTTATATTTTCCGGTAGTTGAAATGACGAAGACGGAGTAACGAAGACTAATTTATCTCCATCGTAGACTTCAAAAACAATAACATTCTCCCATCCGGTCATGTCCACATTTTTGTTGTTCTTTATTATTTCTCCTTCTTTTATATTGGCTTCACGAATAAATGCTTTTACACATTCCTCCGAAGTATCATGAATATAATGCACGTTATCTTCAGGTTTTTTATATTTTTGAGCATATTTAATTAAATCATCTACCTGCTGTTGAGTAATAGTAAAAGATTTACGTGAATACACCTGGTTCTGGATTGAACTATGGTCGGTAAGCGTTTCACCAATAGGAAGTAACATTCCCCACTTAATGAAAAAATCCGTAAAATCAGTCTTAGCTGCATCACAACAAATTTTCATAAATTGTACCTGAGCCTCTCCGTCTGTTTCCGGAATGGGATTTAATCTTATCTGTTCATGAACATCGGCATAAAAATCTTTATTACCTTTCACATCCGCATTATACAATTGCAATTGCCAGAAAGGAATCAATTTACAGAAGACATCTCCATGTCTCATTTGAGAAACCCCTCCTGCCAGCATTTCAGTAAAACCTTTTTCGTAACGGTTAAACCAGATTCCATCAAAATCAGAATGAAGTTTTTCCGTTGCTAACCGCGATGGATTTCCGAATTGCTGCTGTACGTACATTGAATAAACATTATTTGAAACTTCGGTAAGTCCCACCCATTTGAATCCTATGGTTTGATTCACATGACCTACTTCGTGCGCAGGACCCCATATTGCTGTAGTCTTTAACTTCCCGGGATTACATATATCACGCATAGAACCTTTACTGTAGCCTGTTCTGTTCGTTGTTGCGAACATAAAATACTTGCTGTTTGATAAATAAAAATACATCCGGTTTTTACTCATTCGGTTGTACTTTTCCCAACCCATAAATTTCTGCTCCAGCCATACAATGGAATCATAAGTTTGAATAAGACTTTCAACATCATTCGTGTACCTCTTGAAATCGTCAACCCCAAAAGTAAGATGAACGTATTTACCTACCACATCGATATATTTACTTACTGCGGAATCCAGCATAGGTTTCCAATCTTTATTGGTATTCTTTGTAATATCAAAATAGCCATTAATAGCTCCAGACGCAATATGTATTTTTACCGGTTGAGCCTGAGGATCAGAGGAATTATACATAATATACAATAATCCTTTATCTTTAGCTTTTAAAACATTCAATCCTTCTTTTAGTAAATAATCAGTACAAGCGTAATCTTTATCCAGATTAAGAGCACGTAGTGAAATTCTTTGATTATGCATATCTCCCACAAAAACCACTATATTTTCGTCTCTTTCCACAAAAATTCCGGTAGGATTATCCATCTGACTGTATGTTCTTCCTATTCGGTTTTGTTGGGCTATTTTAGCAGGATCGGGATAAGCTTCATAGAAACGGATACGGTATTCCGACGGATATTTGCCTGTATAAAGAGCATCCGCGAGCTTTCGATAATTAGGTTCTTCAATATTTTGAATATCATCTTGGGATATGCTTGCTTTTAATTGAGAACATGTCCTATCGGTGAAAATATCAGGCACAGATGATTTGCCGTCTTTTTTATAGAATTCCATTTCCGCGCAACTGGCAAAACCATTTGTTCCCGGATCGCCAAAACCCGATTTGATCACAAACTTCACAGATTTGGGATCCTTCAATCGTTCCGGTAAAGAAATAACAGAAGGTTGGGAACTTGCTTCAAAATTATATTCTCCTGCTTTTACATAATCAGATGTTGTGTTTTGTGTCCAGATTTCAGCCTCTATAAAATTTCCATTAGTACCATCCGTACGTGGATAATAAATAATATAATCGATAGAATCTTTACCTGTAAAATTATAAGTAAGAGTCACCGGAAATTCAGTTCCTTTCCAACTGGAATGATAGATCGTAGTCAGATCTCCATCAAAAGATTTTTCTATTCCTTCTCCCCATTGGCTGTTTGAAGCCGTTGCAGAAGTAACTTCTATTTTAGTATCCGGAATATAACTCCACGACGAAGAATTCTTCGCTTTAACAATTTCATCTACAAACTTTTCTAATACCGTAATATGGATATCCGGGGGAATATTCGTTTTTTGTATTTCCAATAAATCATTTTGCGGTAAAAGAGATGATTTAAATCCTCCTGTAGCCAAATAAAACTTTTGCGAGACTCCATTGTCTTTAATAATTCCGGCCGAATAATCTTTCCGTCTGTTTTTTTCTACTACAGAAAGCTGTGCTTTAGATATTTGTTCCCAACTTCCCTGAACCGGTTTATACCATATATTATAAAATTCCGGTTTTCTAAGGGAATAACCTACCTTAGCAAATTGACTTCTGACATACGAATAAATATTATTTGTCGGACTCTCTACCGTGGCTTTCCAGGTTGCCAGATAATTCCAATCCGAATCGGTTTTATTTTTAAACCAAGCAGATAATAAAGCCTTATCATCCGGTAATTTTTTTCGATGAATGAGATAACACAAGGTGCTGTCAGCATCCCATTTGTAATCATAATAAGAAATATGCGTCTTTTCCTCTTTTTCTAAATTAGTATTTTCTTCTACATGTACTTTATCTCCTTTATTTATCAGTTCTGTACCATCATTTGCAGATAATCCCTCAGAAACAGCAAAAATGACCATTGAGTTATCTTTGGTATTTCTATTCATTCCTAATCGGACATTCTTATATCCCAAGACTCCATAAATAGAATTATTGGCATCATATTCTTCCGGAACAGTTACTTCCCCATATATCCATTCATAATCTGTTTTTTGATCATTGTCGGATATATAATTCAATTGAATATGGGCAGTTTCTACTGGATTTATTTTATAAGCTTTCCCTTTCCTTATTTCGATATAAGGATTAGGAGCTCTCAGTCCTTCTCCCTCCAAAAACTTTAGATTTACCTTATATTCGGCTTTCTCTGAAATGGGAAAGTCCATAACCACATTCGCGCTGCCCTCTATCTTAAATGTTTTTTTAACCGGAGAATAATTCATATTTTAATTCAAAGGTTCTATTTCACACTCTAAAATGGCCTGATTATTTGGATCCGTAATATCTATTTTGAAAGAGTATTCACCGGGATGGAGCTCGAAAATGGCAATCAATTGTTTATCTCCATAATAAAAGTTGTCTATGATAACTTTGTTCTGACTGGCACAGCAACTGGCCGAAAGAATATTTAAAAGCGTAAGAAAGAATAATAGCCTCTTCATAATTATATAAT
>JAJBTS010000056.1:6866-7292 GCA_020860885.1 Bacteroidales bacterium | reverse complement strand
CTCTTTGTGGGGTTTTTCACAAAAATCCTTTATATTTGTTGATGAATTTGAACATTTTGTTCTTTCGTTAGTTTAAAATAAAATGATCAAATAAAGTATCACTAATAATTTAGAATTATGAAACATTCATTTTTTAATAAAAGCACATTAATTCTGATAGGCTTGTGTATGTTTTCTTTTGTTGTCGAGGCACAAGATAAAATATATAAAGCTGAAGATATTGTAAAAGATAAATTGGAAGTGATTCAGGCGGCATTGAACCTGACAGACGATCAGGTATCGAAGATCAAAGATATCGATAAAGAAACGGAGAATAAACTGGATGAAGCTCCTGATAATACGGCTGCAAAGAAGGTATATCAATGGAGAGATAATGAATACAAGAAGGTCCTGACTGCAGACCAATTCAAACGATATATGAAAGAA
>JAJBTS010000056.1:0-6856 GCA_020860885.1 Bacteroidales bacterium | reverse complement strand
CTGTTATAGAAACGAAATAAGTTTATTCTCAAATTTATAGAAATAATTAAAAATACAGAAGCCCCGGAAAAACCATCCGGGGTTACTCGTTTATAATAACTCTTATTATAGCTTTTATAAAATGGATGAAAATTTAGGTATGTATATCACCTTAGGAGTTTTAGTTCTTTCCGCGGCATTTTTTGTGTGGGGAAAGATCCGGTCCGATATTGTGGCATTGTGTGCATTGTTGGCTTTGATGCTTACGAATGTATTAACAGTGGAAGAAGCTTTATCCGGATTTTCTAACAATATCGTCATAATGATGGCTGGTTTGTTTATTGTCGGAGGAGGTATCTTTCAAACAGGACTGGCAAAAATGATCAGTACCAGGATATTGACTCTGGCAGGAACGAGCGAAAAGAAATTATTTATTCTGGTTATGTTGGTAACTGCTCTGATTGGTTCTTTTGTAAGTAATACGGGAACCGTAGCTCTGATGTTGCCTATCGTGATTAGCCTTGCAGCAGCTGCAAATACGGATTCTAAACGGCTATTGATGCCTCTTGCTTTCGCCAGTAGTATGGGGGGGGATGATGACTCTCATAGGAACTCCGCCCAATTTAATAATCTCAGGTGTATTGGAAGATGCCGGTTATGGAAGCTTGACCTTTTTCTCATTCCTTCCTGTCGGTATTATTACTCTTACCATAGGTATAATTGTGCTATGGCCCATGAGTAAAATACTGATTTCGAAAGATAGCGATAAAAAAACGAAAAAATCGAATGAAGGGAAATTGAAAGAACTTTCACAAAAATACCAGATAGCTCAAAATTTGTACCGGTTAAAAGTAAATGCCGGATCAGGTCTGATCGATAATATGCTAAAGGACCTGGATATTACGGCCCGTTACAATGTAACGATTGCGGAAATACGAAGAGATGAACAAAAACGCTTCCATAAGACCGTAAATACGAATATGGCAGGAGCAGATAGTACTATCCATGAGAACGATTTATTGTACGTCTTAGGTAGTTTTGAGAATATAGAAACCTTTGCTCTGGATAATAATCTGACTTTAACAGATACCCAACATTCGGAGTCGAAAGCAATGTCTGTATCTGAAACGGGTGGAATGGACTTCAATGAGATTGGTATTGCCGAATTGGTTTTATTGTCAACGGCTAAAATTATCAATAAGAAAGTAAAAGATTCTGATTTTAGAAATTTATACAATGTAAATATTCTGGGAATAAGGAGAAATGATGAATACATTCTTCAGGATGTGAAAGATGAACGGATGCGTGCAGGAGATGTTCTGCTTATCCAGGGTACATGGGACGATATTCATAAATTAGACGAAGATGAAGGAGCGGAATGGGTAGTTATAGGAGAACCATTAAAAGAACAGGAAAAAGTTCCTCTTACGATTAAAGCTCCGATTGCAGCTACAATTATGGTTGCTATGGTTGTTGTGATGGCGACAGGTTGGTTACCTCCGGTAACTGCGGTTCTTATCGCTGCTGTTTTAATGATTCTGACCGGATGTCTGAGGAACGTAGAATCGGCCTATAAGACCATCAATTGGGAAAGTATAGTGCTTTTTGCAGGGATGATTCCTCTGTCTATTACTATGGAGAAGACGGGTGCTTCTACCTTAATATCCGGGGGAATTGTTTCAGGTTTGGGGCAGTTTGGTCCTATAGCCGTTCTGGCAGGAATTTATCTGGCAACCTCTTTCCTTACATTGTTTTTGAGTAATACGGCAACAGCCGTGTTGTTTGCTCCTATAGCTTTGCAATCAGCCGTTTCATTGGGAGTTAATCCAATGGCATTTTTGTTTGCGGTTGCGGTGAGTGCCAGTATGTGTTTTGCCAGTCCTTTTTCTACTCCGCCTAATGCATTGGTGATGTCGGCAGGAAGATACAAGTTTATAGATTATATAAAGATAGGAGTACCCCTGCAATTAATTTATGCAGTGGTAATGATTATTGTACTTCCTTTATTATTTCCTTTGTGATATCAGTGAACAGTAAACAGTTACTAGTCAGTAGTATATTGCCGTTCCATAGCGATAAATATCATTACTTTTTCTTACTACTTATCGCTACCTTTTTGCGGTAAGTATCACTACCCCTCGGAGATACTCTTCGCGACCCTCCCGCGGTAAGTATTGCGACCCCTTTGAGATACTTACCGCGACGGGGTGTTAATACTCTCCGCTAACCCATCGAGATACTCTTCGCGGAAGGGTGTCAATACTCTTCGCAACGAGGGGTAGATACTCTTCGCAAATAACTGTCGATCTGTTCCCTGTTTACAGTATGTTGTTATTGGAAGAAGGCATGAAATATAAAAAAGGGATTGTTACCATCCGAGGCACAATCCCTTTTTCATTCTAATTTTTTAGATTGGTTTATTTTTGAGGAACATAAATTTTTCTCGCAGATACCTTATTCGATTTGTGCGTGTTCTTTTCTATATAAATACCTCCTGTAACCGGTAATTGAGAACCTAATTTAATTCCTTGTAGAGTGTAATAGCTGGAATAAACGACAGGATCATTATCTGTGTCCATGGAAGGATTATTAATTCCTACCGATTCTACCGGGATGAATGTAATTTCAGAGCCTGCATCTTTGGCGTATTCTCCTGTTTTTACTGGAACTTCCCTCAAGATCATTAACATACTTGCCGGATTCGATATTTAATAAGCACCAGCTTTTTACTCCATATCCTTCCATCTTATAATCAATGCCCTCTCCGGTTCCGACAATTTTTACGGATGACTCTCCCCATTCATTGTCATTCACATCTACAATACGGAAGCTATCCATATCTCCTACGAATTTCCATTTCATCAATGGATTTTGCGGATCGATTTCACCTTGTTTTAATGCCGAGTTTTCCGTATTTATTTCATCGGAAGAAATAACGCCATAATTAAACCCTTTGCCTAAAACCCTTTTGAATTGGATATAGTACCATTTAGGATCCGGATCGTTAGCCGTACAGAATTCAGGCAATCCTATATCAATAGTTTCATTTTCTTTGTAAAATGCCACAGCACTTCCCGGGTCAGGCATATAATTATACGCAGTGAACTGCGTATCGTCAGCTGTTTTATTGATATGGGCTCCTGTTTGTACTGTATTTCCGTTTTCCGTAGTCTCATATTCATTCCAGAGGATTTGCCAATCACCTCCCGGCTGAATTTGGAAACTGTAAGTGTTGTTAGAAGAAGCAGCCGACAAGAAACGTCCTTTGATTTCCTCTTCTTCATTTTCATATCTATAATAAAGAGTACGGCCCGATTTATTTGTTAATCTGTAATTCTTAATTCCGAGTTCAGTATTTTCACTTTCGAGTTCAAATTTCCATAATTGCGCATCGTTACCTTGTTCGTACATTGTTGCTTCCAAAGGATTTTCTACTCCCATATCCGTTAAGCAGTAACCGGTCCTTTGAATAAACTGGATACGGTACCAGGTATCCGCTTCAATAGGAACATTGGGAGCTCCGATACCTTTTACCGGTATTTCGACTTCGTCGCCACCGCTTTTCAGGGTAAAGGATAAATTGTACTCTTTCAATTCCGTGGGCATGAAGAAAACGGTAATTTTACCGGTATTTTCGGTAATTGGCGGAGTATCGACATACAGATATTCAGGATCAAAAATTGCTTCAATATTCCCGCTGGCACTGGGAGAAAGCTGTACATCGAGTTCCATAGAGCTTCCATTGGCGGTTCCTATCTGCACATACCCGAAGTCAAGATTGTCAGGAGTTACGATTAAACCGGATATTCCTACGGATTCTAATTCTACTCCTGTCAAAGTCTTATTATATAATGCACATTGTGAGATATAGGTATCTCCGTCTTCATTGCCGTTATCCCTGAATATATCGGTAGGAGAGTTGGTTCTCATAGAAAACCTATTCGTTTCAGTAACGGTTCTTTCATCCATGTTGATGGTACCGTCGGGATAAATCGTGAAAAAGGTTATTTTCATGTCTGAAAGATTGGCGTTGATGATAATCCGATTCCAGCCAACCTGAACAAAATTATCTTTGGTATAATTCAGACCTCCTCCCTGCAGACCCATGGAACCTGCTTTTTTTACAAAAATATCCGCATCGCCCTCATAGCTATGATTCCACATTAAAGGGATATAAGCTGTTTGCAGGTCAAATTTAACATCCATTACCAGACAATAATCCAGGATCTCAGTTGATCCGTCATTGGTTGCCGGTAAATCATGAGTGAGAGTGAAATAATTTGCTGTGGCTCCGTCGTTTTCAGTATTAATTACCTGAGTGGCCCATACACCATCTTCTTCCACATAGGATACCTGGTCGCCGGTAGCGGTTAAAGATATGCCTGAAGAAGCCGTGAATACTTGTTTGATGCCATTTGCATCAAAAGTCCAATGTCCAACTTGTGCGTCAATTTTCTCAATAGGAAAATCAATTGCCTGAGCATATACTCCGAAAGAAATGAGTGATGCCCACAATAAAAAGAAAAGTTTTTTCATTTTAATTCTAGTTTAATTAATAGATAAATACGTGTTTTTCTTGAATACTGAAATACAAATTTATAATTATTTTCTAATTAAACAACTTTTATTCAGTCTTTTAACATTTTGCGATTAGAATACAACAGTATTATTATTGGGTTTGTGTAAGTAATATTCGCATTATATGAAAAAGGTTGGACACTTTTGTCCAACCTTTTTTTGTTAATCCGCTCTTTTTTAAGAGCTGGTTTTTATAAGTTGTATTTATCTACCTGGAATAAATATTTTTCTTGCTGAAACTTTTTTAGAAGTGTGAGTTGTTTTCTCAATATAAATACCTTGCACGGATGGGAGCTGAGAACCTAGCTGTAAACCTTCAATCGTATAATAAGTTGTGCTTACAACAGGATCTTCTTCATCGGTTACCGGATTATCGATACTTACAGTTTCTGTCGAGGTGAAGACCATCTCTGACCCCGAATCTAAACTCCACTGACCCACTTGATCCGCTGTTCCTCCGAAGTCATTTACATATCTTTGTGTATTTTCCGTATCACTTTCGTTAAATAAGGCCCATGTTTTAATACCATATCCTTCAAATTTATAATAATCGCCTTCCGAAGCATCCACAATGCTGGTTGATTTTACGCCCCATGCATTACCGTTAATATCCACGATCAGACATTCAGCCATATTTCCTACAAATTTCCATTTGAATAATTCATTTTCTGGATCCAATTCTGCCTGAGTAAGAAGTTCGCCAGGTTCACTTGCAGATAAAACGGCAACATTTTGTTTGTTTTTAACTCTTGCAAACTGGATGTAATACCAATATTCTTCTGTATCTGTACTAAATTGGGGTAAACCGATGTCAATGGGTTCATTTTCTTTATAAATTTTCAAATGACTTCCGACGCTTGGCATTTCTGCGTAAGCAGTAACTTCCGTATCCGTATTGGTCTTATTCATGTAAGAACCTGTAACTTCCATAATTCCATTGCTGTCTTCTGTTTCGTATTCATTCCAGAAAAGCTGCCAGCCCTTGTCTGCAGTACGAAGATGGAAGCTGAATGTATTATTGGAAGAAGCCACAGCAAGGAAGCGCCCGGTAACAGTTTCTACTTCCTCTACTGTTTCCGGATATCTGTATTCTATATTCCGTCCGGCTTTACTTACCATTTTATATTTAGGAGTACCATCTTCAGTTGTACCGTCCTGATCAAATTTCCATAATTGGGAATCGTCTGTAGAGTTATACATTGTAGCTTCAAGGGGAGCTCCTTCTCCTTTATCAGTAAGGCAATAGCCTGTTCTTTCATAAAATTGTATATGGTACTATGTATCTGCTTCTACCGGTGATTTACGAACACCGACTCCTTCTATTTCAACAGTCCTTGATTCATCTCCCCGGGTTACGGTAAGGATTATTCTTTGGTTTCCTTCACTTTGTGGATTAAATAAAAATTCCAGTTGACCTCCGGCTTCCGAGGAAAAATTATCCTCGAGGTAAACGAAACTATTTGCCAAACCCTCTTCAGCTTTTATTGAAAAGGAGAAAGGATCCGTATAATCGGAAGATCCTATGATGGATACCAACTTTGAATCCGCAGAACTTTCACCGACTACTAATGCGCCAAAATCCAAGGAAGTAGGAGTAACGGAGAGATATTCAGGATAATACTCAATTACTACTTCTACATCGTAGTTCTGTGCAGCTTGAACATAATCATAGTATAGAACTATGGCGGGATCTACTGTCTTTTCAAACACCCATTGGCTCCCGTTTGCCGATGTGGTCGATGTAATAAGTCCGGTTCCATCACTAACTATTTCAAAAGTGATTTCTGTTCCTTCAAAAGCATCGATAGCCAGTGGTTCGGTATTGAGCAAACCGTATTTGTTATTTACACCAATCTGTCCTCCTGTTCCACTAAAGTCTTGCGGGCGGATGTAAAATTCAAAACCGGGAAATTCTTCCGTGCTATTTTCCATTTGAATGGAAAATAACCGGGATCCCCAATAGCCGGAAGCTTCTCCTTTATAAAGGGTTGTGGCAGTTACCGTCCATTCTTCGTTTGTTTTTAGAGCCGGAATAGGCTTTTTGTTGTTCTCATCTGAATTTCCTGTCGCTTCAATTGTCAATTCGACAGTTGCTGATCCCTGTGCACTTATAAACCCATAAGATAAAAGCATAAGTGAGAGAATGAATAGAATTTTCTTCATACTAGTTCAATTTAATTCATTAATAATTTTTAATAAGCATTACAAAAATATGTAAAGATTATGAGAAAAAAACTCAAACGCGGAGAAGGAGAATAAAAATATAAAGTCTTAATTTTTTAATTGCTTGATAGATAGT
>JAJBTS010000118.1 GCA_020860885.1 Bacteroidales bacterium | reverse complement strand
TCTCTTATCTTGTGAGGATATAAGAACTAATTTTTCTTACAAAGTTTAGCAATTATAAATAACTTTCTATCTTTACGTACAATATCTGTTATCCGGAAATTCAATTAGATATGTATTTAAAGATATTATCGTATGAGTGAGACTTTAAATTTCCCTGATAGGAAATCATTTAGAGAATGGTTGGGCAAGAATGGAACTACTAGTAACGGTGTATGGTTGTTATTTGGGAAAAAGGGCGGGCCGACCACACTTACCGCCCAGGAGGCTCTGGAAGAAGCGCTTTGCCATGGCTGGATCGACGGTCAGATGCAAGCTCTCGACGAGAACAGCTATAAAAAGTATTTTGCACGCCGGACAGCTAAAAGCAAGTGGTCTGAGAAAAATAAGAAAATAGCTCAGGAGCTAATAGATAAGGGTTTAATGACCGGGAAAGGTCTGGAAGCCATTGATCAGGCCCGAAAAAACGGTTCGTGGGAAAATTCCGCACGTGTTGCCATCGGCGATGAACAGATAGAACTTTTCAAACAGCTTGTTCAGCCTTACGAACCGGCTTATAGCAATTTGCTGGCTATGTCGCCCTCTGTGCAGAGAACCTATACAGGATTTTATCTGGATGCTAAATCGGAGGCAACCCGGCAAACCCGGTTGGAGAAGATTATTGACAGACTGAACAAAAATTTGAAGCCTATGTAAGTACTGTCAGGATTTAACCTGCGGATGTTCAGGGCACTTCAATGCCCATAGTGGGGAAGGAATAGGAAGTTATATAGCGAGTAACCTTTTACTTACATTATTAATTTTTAGAAAGACCGGGAAGAAGTATTCTCAGGTCTTTTTTTATGCTTACTTTTGTGCCGTTATTTTAGAAAGATCCTGAAAGGAATCCTGTCTTTTCTCAAAAAGAGTATGAAAAATAAAATTATTAAAGCCCATCTTGCATTATTAGGAGCAGGAAGTATGTGGGGACTGATGTCGCCCATTGGAAAGTTGGTTATGGATGCGGGAATTACAAGTTTATCCTTAAGTTCTATACGTATGGTAGGAGCTGCCATCTGTTTTTGGATCGCATCGCTGTTTGCACCCAAAGAAAAAGTTTGTAAACGAGATTATTTATTGTTATTCTTTGCCGGATTATTAAGTATTGTTTTCAATCAGGGGTTATTCATATTCGGGTTATCTCTTACTTCTCCGGTAGACGCCAGTATTATTACTACCTCTTTACCCATTATCACCCTGATCTTGTCAGCTTTATTTTTGAGAGAACCGATGACCTCTAAGAATATTTTAGGAGTCATCATGGGTGCTGCCGGATCACTGATTCTTATATTGGGTAATCACAGCAGGTTGGAAATTTCCGGCAATATCTGGGGAGATATACTTTGCCTGATGGCTCAAACCAGCTTTGCCTGTTATCTGATAATTTTCAAGGGACTTATATCCCGTTATCATGTTTTTACTCTGATGAAATGGATGTTCACTTTTGCATCTCTATGCTTCATCCCATTTTCATTGAATGATTTGTCGGATATGATGTCCCGGTCTTTCGGAATAGATGTGTGGTTAGAGGTTTCTTATGTGGTTTTATTCGGGACTTTCTTTGCTTATTTATTGATAATGACCGGGCAGAAGACCCTTCGTCCTACTGTGGTAAGCATGTACAATTATGTGCAGCCTGTTGTGGGCATTGCTGTTTCCGTTCTGGTAGGTGTCGGAACATTCGGATGGACCAAAGCTTTTGCTTCCCTTCTTATTTTTGCAGGCGTATATATAGTAACACAAAGTAAATCGAAGGTCGAATTAAAAAAGATAGAGTAATTCAATGAATAATAATCATCAAAATACAGAGAATCGGCTTGCCACAGATAAAGTGGGCTCGCTGATTGCACGATATTCCATTCCCGGAGCTATTGCATTGGTCTTTTTCAGTGTGCAATCCATTATCGACGGTATCATTGTCGGTAATTATCTCGGAGCCGATGCACTTGCTAGTGTCAGCCTTATTCTTCCGGCTTATACCATTCCCAGCTCGATTGCCCTGATTCTGGGTATAGGTGCACAGGCACAAATGAGTATCGCGATGGGAGCGAAGGATTATGTGAAATTCAAAACCGCACTGAAAACCGGGGCTGTTTCCATTATTGCATATGCTATTATAATCGCACTGATCTTTAATCTCTTCCCGCGCCAATTGGCCGGATTCCTGGGAGCCGAAGGAGATTTGCTGGATGGTTCACTTAACTATATGCGAGGTTTGATGCCGTTTATGGCAGCCAGTCTTTGTTTCATTTTCCTGGATTATACTCTTAAAACATTAGGGCATCCGCGCTTTTCAATGATTATGATAGTGTCATCTATCTTACTAAATATTCTGCTAAGTATTCTTTTCGTTACCCAGTTGGGTTTGGGAACATTTGGTGTGGGCCTGGCGACCGGGGTTTCGATATTAACAGGATGCATTATTTCGGGATGCGTCGTATGGAAACAGTTGTGGTCTGATTCGAACCTGAAAGATAAAAAAAGGAAAATTCAGTTGGTCCCTATTAGGACGGATATTTTATAACGGTTCTTCGGAAGGAGTGAATGAGATTGCCATGGGTGTTACCATCATTCTTTTCAATCTGACTTTTTTGAAGTATGCAGGTAAAGAAGGCGTAGCTGCATTTGCCGTGACCAATTACATCATATTTATCGGAACGAGTATTCTTCTGGGTGTATCCGATGGGGCTATTCCGGTAATTAGTTTCAACTATGGAGCGAATTTATGGCAACGTGTCCGTCAGGCGTTGAAAGTGGTCGTCAGATCCAACTTTATTATCGGTGTTGTATTTCTTATTCTTTTATGGAGTTTCGGAGAATATGCTTTCTCCATATTTCTGGATAATTCTTCACAACAGGTGATCGATATGGCTGTTCACGGGTCGCGTATCATGGGATTTGCTTTCCTGCTGAACGGGTTTAATATTTTCAGCGCCAGTTTCTTTACTGCGCTCGACAATGCAAAATGGTCATTGGTGATCTCTTCCTGCCGCGGGTTGGTTTTTATTGTGATTGGTATCACGATACTACCGCTCATATTCGGAACAAATGGCGTTTGGATGACTGTAGCTGTTGCAGAACTCTTTACCGCAATTATAAGTTTTTATTTGCTACGGAAAGTTATCAGGAAGTGGGAGAACAACCCTTTTAAAGCGAACTAATCTCTAAGAAACATCTATCTTTGTATGCCGAAAGTAAGAATTAACCGTAGGTAATGGCTGAATTATATATAATTTACTTTAATAATGAAATTATCGATTTACACTCTTGGGGTTATCCTGTTGTTATTTGCGAACATTGCCGTGTGTTTTGCGGAAAAGCCCGTTGAAATGGAAAATGCCGAACAAGTATTTCAAAAATATAAGGTCAATGGTTCCATCCTGATATACGATCAAAATGAAAATGAATATTCCGGCTATAATCTGGAACGATGTAACACCGGATTTATCCCGGCTTCCACCTTCAAAATTCCAAATACACTGATCGCCTTGGAGGCAGGTGTCATTACTGCGGATAGCATCTTTCGGTGGGATGGTGAAAAGAAAAGTAATCCTGGTTGGGAATCGGATATGAGTATCGGGCAGGCCTTTCAAGTTTCCAATGTCCCCATCTATCAGGATATTGCCCAGAGTATTGGGCTGGAAAGAATGAAGGAATATGTACGGTTGCTTCATTTTGGAGAGATGGATATTTATCCTGATAATTTGGATAAATTTTGGTTAGAAGGAAATTCGCAAATAACCCAGTATCAGCAAATCTACTTCCTGTATAAATTATACAATGGAGAACTTCCGTTGAAAAAAGAAACAATGGATCATGTGAAACAAATCATGCTTCTGGAGAAAACAGAGGATTATGCGTTAAGTGCTAAAACCGGATGGTCGGAAACACAGGGAAAAGATATAGGCTGGTTTGTCGGATATTTTGAAACGGAGGACAATGTTTATTTCTTTGCAACAAACATTGAACCTTCCGATCAAACAAATAAGACGCAATTCGGCCACATCAGAATAGACCTGACTAAAGATATCCTTTCATTAAAATTAATAAATGAAAGTACCCCTGACTAAATAATTAATGTAAGATGGTTAATAGCGGTATAGGCAAAAAATTCTGTTCGTCCGCTCAAATTGTAAACAAAAAATGTCGTTGAATTCTAAAAAACTAAGTTATAACCAGGGTATTCTCTATGCCGTGGTATGTTATGTAGCCTGGGGACTTTTTCCTGTTTTCTGGAAGTCTATAACAGGCGTGCCCGCTGTAAATGTGCTGGCTCATCGCATCGTATGGTCGTTTGCCTTTCTGCTTGTATGGGTACTACTCACTAACCGGCAAACATTTATCAGTTATATAAAGCAACCCAAACTTTTGTTCCGGCTCGGTTTGGCAGGCTTTGTAATTAGTGCCAACTGGGGTATCTATATCTATGCAGTCGCGAGTAATCATATTATTGAGGCAGGCTTAGGCTATTACATCAATCCGTTGGTAAACGTATTTTTAGGGTATGTATTTTTGAAAGAACGCCTGGCTATCCTGCAAAAAATAGCCGTTGTGCTGGCTCTCATCGGCGTGGTGTATTTTACCATTAGCTACGGTAGCTTTCCATGGGTATCCTTAGCGCTTGCTATTACTTTTGGTTTGTATGGATTGCTGAAAAAGAAAGCCAATCTGGAATCTATGCCTGCACTTACGGTAGAAACGATGATGGTTTTTCCGTTTGCGTTGGCATTTTTATTTTATACTGCGGGAAGCAATCCGGCAACGCCTTTTTTCCCTTCGTCCGCAATAACAAGTGTATTATTGTTGGTAAGTGGTATTGTAACAGCGATCCCGCTTTATTGGTTCGGAAAGTCTGCGCAGGTTATTCCTTTATCTACAATGGGTTTTATTCAGTATTTGTCTCCGACACTGCAACTGCTTCTTGGAATATTTGTTTATGGTGAAACTTTCGGTATAGAATATTTTATATGCTTTGCTTTTGTCTGGGCCGGATTGATATTTTACACGATCAGTATTCTTAAAGGTAAAAAAGTAACAATAGCTAAATAATAAAACGTACGGAATATGGAAATTAAATCTTTGGCAGGCATCGGCTTTAATACAATCTTCGAAGCGTTTAACCAGGCTTTTGCAGATTATGAATTACAACTGGATAAAGAAGAATTTCGCACCATGACGCAAAGGCGCGGTTTTAATCCCAATCTCTCTTTCGCTGCTTTTGACAAGGGTAAAATAGTATCTTTTACCTGCAACGGAATAGGAGATTTTGAAGGAGTACGCATGGCATACGACACCGGAACCGGAACATTAAAGGATTACAGAGGACGAGGAATGGCAACTCAGGTATTTGAAGAATCTCTGCCGTATCTTAGAGAAGCGGGTATTGGGCAATATCTTCTGGAAGTCTTGCAACACAATACGGGAGCCGTTTCGGTATATCGGAAAATTGGTTTTGAAGTTGCCCGCGAATTTTATTATTTCCGGGCAAAGACAACCGAGGTAAAAAACGAGATCAGGATTTCAGACGATTATATAGTACAGGAGATAGATATAGAAAAATATACTTCCATTGCTGACTTCTGGGATTTTTATCCGTCGTGGCAGAACAGCTTTGAATCCATACAGCGGTCGCCTGAAAAGTTTATCACGCTGGGTGTTTTTTCCCGCGACATGCTTGTCGGCTACTGTGTATTCGAACCGGTGGCGGGAGATGTTACTCAGATAGGGGTAGATAAAAGGAACAGAAGGAGAGGCATTGCTTCATTGCTTCTGAATGAGATGCTTCGACTAAACAAAAACGAAGGTATTAAATTCGTGAATACGGATATCCGCTGTACATCGATAACAGAATTTCTTAAATCAAAAAAATATCAGGCCGGCGGGTAAACAGTTTGAAATGGTAAAAACACTGTAAATACAAAGGAGATACGCAATAACTATGGCATGCTTATTTTTAGGCTTTATGCGTGCAAATTCAAACAACAGAATCCTATGATAATAGAAATAAATAACATACGACTGAATGTAGATATTTTCGGAAATAAGTCCGATTCCTGCATACTCTTAATAATGGGAGCCTCTGCGTCCAAAACGTGGTGGGAAGACGATTTTTGTGAGCAACTGGCTTCTCGTGGCCGGTTCGTAATACGCTACGACCAGCGGGATACAGGCGAATCGACATCTTATCCTCCCGGACAACCCGGATACGGGATGGATGAACTTGCCGGGGATGCAGTAGCCATACTCGATTATTTCAGGATCGAAAAAGCCGGATTAGTCGGTATGTCTTTGGGTGGGAAAGTAGCAAATATTGTGGCGTTAATGCATCCTGAACGGGTATCGTTCATTGTTTTCATTGCATCGGGTGCGTGGGACGATAAATACTTCGAACTGCCTCAACCGAGTAACCAAATGGTTGAATATTGGTCATCTGCTGAAAAAGTAGACTGGACAAAGGAAGAGGCTGTACTTGCCCACCAGATAAGGGCGTGGGAAGTGATGAACGGTTCAGGAAGAATATTCGATTACGAGGGCACTAAAAAGATGATATTGATTGATAACGCCCGGACTGAATCGTTACAAAGTATGTTCAACCACTCCAATCTGGGCGGGGCCGGGCAATATCAGAGAAGGCAGGGAGAAATTAAAGCTCCTGTAACAATCATTCATGGAACAGACGATCCTGTACTTCCGTATGAACATGGGCTGTACACCCATCAGACCATTCCGGATTCAAAACTTATTACCCTCGAAGGTGCAGGACATCAGATTCATAGGGATGACTGGCCGGTAATTCTGGATGCTATTATCAATATAGGAGCTGTTAAGTAAACAGGAAAATGATAGTAAATAAATAATCCCCACTTTCTAATTTCTCAGAAAGTGAGGATTAAACCTTTTTACTTTTTCTTCTTACTTCGCTTCTTCAAACGGAGTGCGCCTCAATTCCTCTTTCAGTTTAATATTTGGAGTAAAAATAACTCTGATATTTTTTATCAGGCTGGCATTTACTTCTTCCAACGTATCGACTCCTTCCGAAGAAAAAGAAAGACGGACAGTTCCGAAGTCACCCAACTGTACACTCTTACCATCTTTCAGATACTCTGGCATTTCATCCAGGAAATTGCTAAGTACATTGAGAATATCTCCCCGTGTAAGTGAAGAACTGCGTGCGATACGATTCGATAAATCATCCAGTGTTACTTTTCCCGAGTTAACAGGAGTGGCATAAAACTTAGGAGCGGCTTGGCGGTCTAAAGG
>JAJBTS010000300.1 GCA_020860885.1 Bacteroidales bacterium | reverse complement strand
AAGCAATACGGTTGCACTTTATGAAGTGGACAATAAAAACCTTCCTATAAGGATCGATCATTCTAACAAGTCATATATAGAAATTCCAACCCCTAAAAAGTGCTGGGTTAATTTCCTGCATAATTTTGCACCCGTAGACCAACAGCTTCTTCTTAAATATCAACCCGGAGAAATAGAGTATTTCGATACTAACAGAAACTATTTCAGGAAAAAATGTGAATATGCATGGCAAGGTTCAAGTTCACTAAATTACTTCAAAAAGAATTGGAAAATTAAGTTTTACAACGAAGACGGAAGCAAGTGTTATATTAAAATAGGGGAATGGATTCCACGAAGTCAATTCCATTTCAAAGGTGACGGGATGGATGTAACCCGAATTAAAAATTCAGGAACAGCCAAATTAATACAGAAATTATACAGGATCAGGGGTTATTCATATATGCCGTGGACACAAAAGCCATATGATATGAATAACCCTTCGATAAGGGATAGGTTTGATACTGGAGCTCTTGGGGTTATTGATTCAGTTCCTTGTATTATTCAGTCGTTTGACACTCCGCTAGGAAGATACCATTTGAATTTAAATAAATTTCCCGAGAATTTTAATGCTTATGAAGATGATCCTGTAAACCGTGTTTTTGCAGGCTCTATGCCCTTTAATGAAAACTATAATAAAAATAGTGTTGAAGAGCTGGTAATAGATAAAGAAGGTGCGGATCTGCCGGATGATATTTTTCGTGTATTAGGAAACCTTATGGACTGGCTTATTTCTGTAAAAAGTGATGTTTCCGCATACAAAGAAGGTTTTGATACACGGTTTGATTTAGATAACTGTCTGGATTATTACTGCCTTGTGTGGATGGGTGATTACTTCGATAATGTATCTGCTAATTTCATGATGCCAACCTATGACGGGGTTAAATTCTATTATATGTGGTACGATATGGACAGGGGTTATGGCTTTGGTTCAGGGGCGTTAGCAGATACCTACAGGCCGCCTACTGTCAACAATACTTTTACGGGACATGGGGCAAATTATATGTGGCAGAACTTTGAGTTAGCGTTTGCCGATGAAATAAAAGCACGTTATGCGGAATTAAGGAGAAGCGGTTTTATTTCTGTTACCAACGTAGAGACAACTTTCAGGGATTTATTTAACAGGTGCACCCCGGCAGACGTTGAGCAGGATTTATTGTACTGGTGGTACCGATGTAATACGAATGTTCCGGGAAAGTATTCTTCAATTCAGCAATTTATGTGCTGGTTAAAAGACAGATTAATATTTTTAGATGATAAGTTTAGTTATATCGAATAGGGAACCTCATGAAGAAGTCCGCACAAGCAGGATAACGGCGATTACAAGGAATGTAAATATTCCTCCCAAGAGTACAGAGGTCGTAGGCCAATTGTATACAAAATAACATGGAATAGTCAGAATAGCAAGAAATTAATTAATATCAATTAAAACACAAACGTATGGACTTAAACATTATTCCTTCCACAGGGAGATGGTCGGACGCTTCTGCCGCCATCAACGAGAATTTCAATAAAACAAATATTGAAATAGAGAAACTGAAAATACCACTATCCGCTATAAGGGGTATTTCTCCACAGAAGCATTAAGGAAAGCAGCCTGGCCATTGCCCGTTGTCGGTGATACTTCGTGGGTAGGTTCTCCTTATCCGGGAACGGTATACGAATGCCGCGCTACCGGAAACTGGATCAACACAGGTAAAACCCCCGATATCCCCCAGGTAAATCTGGATAACTGGACACAGGCAGACTGGTAAAGAAGAATTAAAGTAAACCAATGAGTAAAAACCGATTTTATAACAATTAATCAGAATAAATATGGCAACCATAAAACATTACAATGTTAATACTCCTCCTACGGCCAATAGTCCGGAAGGACAGTATTTTGTCAGGAGATCCGATAACCCCGACCGTTTCGATGTATATATCGTATCAAACAGAACCGTAAAAAAGCAAGAGAACAACGACGATGAAGTAGCTAAAATACACAGCGCTTCTCCTGTAATCAATGTAGATAAAGAATACCCCTTATCCGGCGGATTCCATACCTTAAACAGTGCATTAGCCAGCATTCCGGAAAACCGCCGGAAAGAAAACCTGGTAATCACCTTCCTCACAGACGGTAATAATACCGGGATATGGCAATACTGCAGCAACAATCTGTCGGAGTGGAGCAACCCCGAAAACTGGAAAGATAGGGATACCCAAAAGATACAGCAGCAATTGTCGGAGATGCAGGAAGAAACACAGGAATGCCTGGTTGAAATGCAAAAAGATATTGATGCAGTAGACATTAGAAACGAAATAGTTTATAAAGCGGCGGATGCAGATTACGAAGGGGAAATATTTACTGAATATTCCAATCCCGTTGCTATGGCGAAAGGCGCCTATTACCGCAACGGCAACGATGAAACTCTACTATTCAACCGGATCCGGTTCAAAGGGAATCCTAACGTTACAAAGGCCAATATGAGTGTCCGAGTATACAAATTTACCGGCTCTTTCCCTTCCGTAAGCCCGTGGAAAATGAATGCGTTGTCGGGATTAACTCTCCTGAAAGAGGAAGTTCAGACATGGGTAGCCGATGATTCGTTCCGGGAAATTGTATTCGATAAAACGAAACTGAAAACAGACGAAACTATTTTCGTGATGTTCGCCCGTGCCAATACCGAACCGATAACGGTTCGTCCGGTCGTTCCTGTTTTTGTGAGTGACACAGAAGGGAAAAACGGCCTCCTGGCTTCCTACCAGGCCAGTTTTAACTGGCAATCCAACGCGGATTATTATCTGTCGGGAATCACTTTTTCCACTCCTCTCTGGCTGGAGCTTAGAAATACCGACCTCCTGAAAAAAGAAGACACAGAAATCTTATTTGAAAAGAATTACGCCACGAAAGAAAATTTTATGACCCTGGAAACCACGGCATACGAACTGAGTAAACAGTATTTACGTACGCCCTATCCCAGCGGATACAGAAGCAATTGTCTGGTAATTCCCGTTTACCGCGATACGGAATTCAATATTATCCGGATGGATGGAGCTTACAGGCATGTACAGGGTGGATCGATCGGACCGGCAAATGTTTACTTTAAGTTATTTGCCGTTCCCGATTTATCGCAGAAAACAAGTTTTGCTTATCAGGATATAGCCCCTTACCTTATTTACGAAGGCCATTCGGTATGGGACTACGAATTTAAGGAAAGGGAACTGCTTATGGATAATATAGTAAAAATCAAAGCTCCCGTAGCGCTATATATGGTAATAAGTTCCAACAACGGGCAGGTCGCATGGATTAAGCGGAGTTCGGAAAATGTAGTAAACGGATTGTATCCTTATTTTTACTATTCCGGCTTAACACCCTTTGATGATACTGCTACTTATCAGAGGAGTTTCTTTTCTTACCCTTTTTCCCTCGGAATTAAATCGGATGCTATCGTACAAAAAGATCAGGAGATAGCAGCAGACAGAGCAAGGATAACAGCTCTGGAAGCAAATTTCCCTGCCAGACGCATCATCACTCCCGACACTTTTTATGCCATCCGGCAAAAAGAGATGTTGATCTATTACGATGCTTGCGCCTTCGGGAAAGATAACCTTCTGAATTCTCCTCAGGATTTGTATATAGACATCAACTGCCCCAGTCTGCAAAACGCTGTTCAATCGACAGGATTGCGGTACGAACGTTATTGGAAGATTGAACCCGCACGAATTGCATCGCAATATCCGGTAGGAACTTACCCGATTACTTTCAACGCTTACCGGGGGGATGTTTTACTATCCTCCAGAACGGCAAACATACAAATGTTACCTGCCGATGTTAAATTTACGGAAGAAAAAACGATTATCCTCTGCGGCGATTCCCTAACAGCCAATGGAATGATTGCGAAAGCCTGTTACGATACGATTGTCTCCCAGGGTTCTGTACCTCCTAAACTGATAGGGACAAAAGGGGTAGCTCCTTACAACCACGAAGGAATTTCCGGACTGACTTTCAACGATTATTCCGGCATCCGCTCTCCTTTCTATATAAACGGGAAATTAGATGTCACGGCTTACCGGAACCGGTTAGGAGTGGCAAATCCATTGGATGCCGCAGTGATCCTCCTCGGAGCAAACGATTGTATACTAAATCAGACAGGAAATAGCATCAGTGGTGCGGAAACAATCATAAATGCAATTTTAGAAGACAGTCCGGATTGCAAAATCATCCTACAACTGGTGAGTCCGGACAACAACGGGATTTCCGGTTGGCAGGTATATGGCGGATCTCTTAAAAGATCCTATCAGGCGAATATGTGGAAACTCCGGGCTGCTTTATACGATCATTTCTCTTCCGAAGAATGGCAGGGTAAAGTGGAATTCGGACAAGCTGTTTACGGATTAGACAGATATTATGGCTATCCCAACGAACAACGGCCCATCAGCTCTTTCATTCCGGATACTACAGAATATTTTAATACAAACGCCATTCATCCGAATGAAGCCGGATACAACCAACTCGGCTATGGATACGCTTTACAGTTGCTCAGTTTACAGTAAACAGTTAACAGTTAACAGTAAACAGTAAACAGTGAACAGTGAACAGTGAACACTACTAAAGGACAAGACACTGGTGACTGACTAACTGATGACTGATGGAAGGTTTGCGAAGAGTATTAACACCCCGTCGCGAAGAGTATTTCAACGGGGTAGCGAAGAGTATTAACACCCCGTCGCGAAGAGTATCTCGACGGGGTAGCGAAGAGCATCAACAACCCGTCGCGAAGAGTATTTCGACGGGGTGGAAATACTTACCGTTAGAGGGTAGCGAAGAGTAGTACGGAGGGGTAGAAATACTTATCGCCGCAGAGCAATGAAGAGTATCCCGAAAGAGTTATGATATTTATCACAACAAAGCCGCGAAGAGCCCCACTGTTCACTGCTAACTGTTTACTGTTTACTGTTTACTGTTCACTGTTTACTGTTCACTGTTTACTGTTCACTGATGACTTTCCCAATCGTAAAAAGCCGACATCGATTCGTTGTGTTTGATCCGGACTTTTCCCGTTTTCCCTCCCCGGTGTTTTTTAATTAAGAGTTCCAGGTAATTATCGATTAATTCGCCGGTTTCTTTGTCGCGCACTTCGTTAGGACGATGAATGAACAAGACAATATCGGCATCCTGTTCCAGAGAACCCGACTCGCGGAGGTCCGACAGTCGAGGTTCCCGTTTATCGCCTTCAATCCCACGGTTCATCTGGCAGAGTACGACAATGGGGATTTTCAGTTCCCGGGCGTGCACCTTCAGCAAACGGCTGATCTCACTCACTTCCTGCTCGCGGGTTCTCCCCTGACGGTTGACAGGCTTTATCAACTGTAGGTAGTCGATAAAAGCGATATCGCACCGGTTTTGCTTTTTTAATAGTCGTATTTTATTAACTATTTGACTGATAGTTACCACCGAGTTATCATCTATATGAATTGGTAATTGAGCAATTCTTTGCATAGCATCCTCAGCGAGGCTCCACTGGCTGATATCGAGGGTGCCGGAATGGTATTTTTCTGCAGGAATATTAGAAGATCCTACAATCATTTTATCAGACAATTCGGTTTTGCCCATCTCGAGAGAGAAAAAGACGGCGTGAAAGCCTCTCTTTGCCGCTTTATACATAAACTGGATAGCCAGCGATGTTTTTCCTACACCGGGACGGGCAGCCAGAATGATGAACTTTTCTTTCTGCCAGCCATGAATCAACCGGTCCATATCCGCAAAACCCGTAGGAATACCGGGTGATATACCCAGACGTGCATCGGCAATGCGCTGGTGCATCTGCTCTATCGATTGTTTACCCACTTCGGAAATATGCGTGGCATCATTCTTCCCGACCAGTATCTCCTGAACTTCTTCCGCTTCCCTACTCCATTTGGCAATCAGGGATTCCATATCTTCCGCATCGTCAAAAGCCCGGGAAGCATCATCCATACAGGCAGAAATCATTTTCCGGCGGAGGTATTTATCCTTCAGGATAAGACAGTGGTATTCAAAGTGAGAGGAAGAAACCACCAAACTGCACAAGCCGGCAACATAAGGTATTCCTCCTATTGTTTCGAGAACCTGGTTTCTCTTCAGCTGTTCCGATACGGAAAGAAGATCGATGGGACTCCGTTTGTCGTCCAGTTCCAGGATTGCTTTGTATATCCAGCTATTGTACGGATCGTAAAAACTTTCTTCCGTTAAAATATCCCTTGCGGTATCCAGCATGTTCTTTTCAAGAAGGATGGTGGCGAGGACTACCTTTTCTACCTCGGGAGCCTGAGGCATGATCTTTCCTACCTTCTCAGACGTAAACAATTTCTTTTCCATCGGCAGCGTCTTTTTCTCCTTTCTTCAACCAAACATGATTTTGTTTCTGATCCAGGGTCATGATAAAGATCTTTTCCCAATCCAGAGCTGCGTACCGGGACGACCTCAATTTCGTCCAACTGCTTTCTTTAGACCAGTATTCCACATAAGCTTTTTCCATAGACAAAGGAATATCCAACCCGGGATGAAACTTCTCTCTTTCCTTGATAAATTCTTCATCTGCCATTAACCCGGAGAAAGCTGTCTGCAATTCATTCCTATAGACAGAAAAGTCATCCTTCCAGCTTAAAGAAGACAGAGCTACTGTTTCTGTTTGTATTTTTAAAGGGTTCACATTTTTACTTACTTTCTTACTCACACTTTTACTTACATTGCTCCTATCGTTTAAACTTACTTTTTTACAGTATAAAAGAGTGTAGACAGGTGAATGTTCTTTCCGTTTTCCGGATTTGAAATCAATCAGTCCTTTTTGCTTCAATCTGTTACGCACGTCAATAAGGGTTTTCTCAGAAATTCCTATTGCAGCCACGATCGACCTGTTGGAACACTCGAAAGGATTCTGCCAGTTCCTGATGTTACATTCATGCAGAAGCACGAAATAAAGATCAGCTTCTTTGGACGAGAATGACACTATTCTACGTGTTTGCCAAAACTGATTGATCAATTCAATATAGTTCATTAATATTTAAATGATTAATTGGTGAAAAACTCGGGTATAAGGCTTGGCTGGAAGTATTATTCTTTAAAGTCTTTTATTAGTTGCCTGATAAAAAAATAAAGGAAAAGCAGGACCATAACCAGGTAAGCAATGTAATACAAAGAAGATGTTTTAAGAATAGCGTCTACGATCAACACCAGGAGCAACGGAACTGTTATCAACGTAAATACCAGTTGCAATATCAGAAACTTTTTCATTCGTCATTGTTTTTAGGGTTTATATAAAGTTTTTT
>JAJBTS010000042.1 GCA_020860885.1 Bacteroidales bacterium | reverse complement strand
TTCAAAATCTTATCGTATTTTTGTGTCCGTCATTTATAAAATGAATTAAAAATATTATTAGCATGAAAAAGCAATTTATTTACTATTCCCTCACTCTTTTGGTATTATTATTGGCATCCTGTCAGGAAAAACGTACACCGGAAACTTTTGAAATAGGTAATAAAACCTTTTTGTTGAACAACGAGCCTTTTATTATTAAAGCGGCTGAAATTCACTATCCCCGCATACCGGAAAAGTATTGGGAACACCGGATAGAAATGTGTAAGGCTTTAGGCATGAATACGATTTGCCTGTATATATTCTGGAATATACATGAACCGGTTGAAGGACAATTTGATTTCAGCGGTAATAATGATGTTGCTAAATTTTGTAAACTGGCACAGAAACATGGTATGTATGTTATTTTGCGTCCGGGACCGTATGTATGCGCCGAATGGGAAATGGGAGGATTGCCCTGGTGGTTGCTGAAGAAAAAAGATATAAAATTGAGAGACAACGATCCTTATTTCATGGAGAAAACACGTTTGTATATGGAACAGGTAGGAAAACAACTGGCTGATATGCAATTGTCAAAAGGGGGTAATGTACTGATGGTTCAGGTAGAGAACGAGTACGGAGCTTACAATGAAAATAAGGAATATATAGCTGCAATGAGAGATATCGTCAGGGAATCGGGCTTTGATGAAGTTTCCTTGTTCCAATGCGACTGGAGCTCTAACTTTAAAAAGAATGGTTTGGACGACCTCTTATGGACAATAAACTTCGGTGCAGGTGCTAATATTGAAAACCAATTCAAATCTTTACAGGAAGCAAGGCCGGAAACACCGTTGATGTGTAGTGAGTTCTGGTCGGGATGGTTCGATCATTGGGGAGCCAAACATGAGACCCGCAGCTCGGCAACCTTAGTGAGCGGATTGAAAGAAATGTTGGATAGGAATATCTCTTTCAGTTTGTATATGACTCATGGGGGTACGAGCTTTGCGCATTGGGCAGGAGGAAATAATCCTCCTTTTACTCCGACCTGTACTACGTACGATTACGATGCTCCTATCGGTGAATCCGGAAATGTTACTCCTAAGTATTTTGAAATAAGGGAATTACTTGCCGGTTATCTGCCGGAGGAAACTTTTTTGCCAGCAATCCCCGATTCCATTTCGACGATAGCAATTCCTGAGATTGTACTGGAAGAAAAAGCTTATCTGTTGGAACAACTTCCCGATCCGAAGATGGTTCAGGATATTCAGTCTATGGAATTTTTTGATCAGGGATGGGGTAGTATTTTATACCGTACTAAATTGCCGGCTTCCGAGGAACCACAGCTTTTGAAGATTACGGAAGTAAAAGACTGGGCTATTGTTTTTATCGATGGTCAGCCTGTTGGAGTTCTGGACCGGGTTCAGGGACAAAGTTCGTTAACGATTCCTCCCGTTCAGGAAGGTGCGGTATTGGATATCTTTGTGGAGGCCATGGGAAGGGTGAATTTCGGTAAGAGTATTTACGATTGGAAAGGAATAACTGAAAAGGTAGAGCTGACCGGCGGTAAAGAAACGGTCGATCTGAAAGGTTGGCAGGTTTATACTTTCCCTTCGGATTATAACTCTACCAAAAGATTTGAATTTAGTAAAGATTCCGGAGAAAAAACAGGTCCTGCTTTGTATCGCGCTTCTTTCAATCTGGATAAAACGGGCGATACATTCATCGATATGAGTCATTGGAATAAGGGTATGGTTTATATAAACGGTCACAATATCGGAAGATATTGGAAAATCGGTCCTCAGCAGACTTTGTATATGCCCGGTTGCTGGTTGAAGAAAGGTAAGAATGAGATTGTAGTGCTGGAGATGCAGACACCGGAAGTCTCTTCTCTGCAAGGATTAAGGCAACCTATCCTGGATGTCAATCAGGTGAAAGAAATTCAGAAACATCGTACTCCGGGAGAAACGTTGGATCTTGCGGATGAGCGTCCGGTTTATTCAGGTTCTTTCCAACCCGGCAATGGCTGGCAATCGGTTTCTTTTAACAAACCCTATTCCTGCCGGTATTTTGCGTTAGAAGCCTTGAATTCTCAGAAGAACGATGATTTCGCTTCTGTTGCCGAACTGGAAATTTTAAGTGAAGATGGGAAGCGTATTTCGCGGCAAAACTGGAGTATTGTCTATGCCGATAGTGAGGAAACGGTAGCCGCTAACAATACCGCTTTGAATGTTTTCGATTTGCAGGAATCAACGATATGGCATACTGCTTATTCCGAAACAAAAGATAAATTCCCTCATGCTATTGTAATCGATCTGGGAAAAGAACAAACCATTACAGGTTTTGAATATCTGCCCCGTATGGAAGAAAATTATCCGGGAATGATCAGGGATTTCAGGATCTATCTGAAAACAACGCCTTTTTCAATAAGTAAGTAACTATAGAATATATATAGTAAAAATTGAAAAGAGGTCCAAAAAGAACTTTCTGCCCCTAAATCCTCTAAAGGGGACTTCTTCAACCATTGAATGTCAATAGCCCCCTTTAGGGGGTTGGGGGCTAAACGATGAGATTGTTGATTTTTTGGACAGCCTCTTTTTCTATCATAGTATCATACAATTCCCTGCGCCATCATCGCCCGGGCCACTTTCATAAAGCCGGCGATATTCGCACCTTTTACATAATTAATATATCCGTCATTCTGTTTGCCGTAGATCACGCATTGTTCATGAATAGCATTCATGATCTGGTGAAGTTTGGCATCGACTTCTTTTTCGGTCCATTGTATGTGCATGGCGTTTTGCGTCATTTCCAGTCCGGAAGTCGCTACGCCGCCTGCATTTACAGCTTTACCCGGTCCGAACATAATACCTTTCTCAATGAACAGGTCCACAGCTTCTGCGGTACATCCCATATTGGATATTTCCGCTACACAGGTTACTCCGTTATTTATCAGCATCCGGGCATCTGCCTCATTCAATTCGTTTTGGATCGCACAAGGCAGCGCAATATCTACTTTTTGCTGCCACGGACGTTTGTCCGGGAAAAACTCCACACCGTACTTTTCTGCATAGGGAGCGACAATATCTTCGCCGGAAGAACGCAATTCGAGCATATAATCGATCTTTTCACCCGAAATTCCATCCGGGTCGTATATATATCCGTCCGGACCGGATATGGTAACCACTTTTCCTCCCAGTTCACTGGCTTTCAGAGCAGCTCCCCACGCCACATTGCCGAATCCGGAAATAGCGATCGTCTTGTCTTTGATATCCATTCCCTTTTCTTTCAACATATTTACTACAAAGTAAATACCTCCGAATCCGGTAGCTTCGGGACGAATCAGAGAACCTCCGTAATCCAGCCCCTTCCCAGTGAAAGTACCTGTGTTTTCTCGGGCTAACTTTTTGTACATACCGTACATATAACCCACTTCACGAGCTCCTACACCAATATCCCCTGCCGGAACATCTGTATCGGGGCCGATATGCCTCCACAATTCAAGGATGAAAGCCTGACAGAAACGCATCACTTCGGCGTTCGATTTTCCACGGATGCTAAAATCGGAGCCTCCCTTTCCGCCACCCATAGGCAGCGTCGTAAGTGCATTCTTAAACGTTTGTTCGAATCCTAAAAATTTAAGAGTAGATAAAGTTACCGAAGAATGGAAGCGGATACCTCCTTTGTACGGCCCGATCGCATTATTGAACTGAACCCGGTAACCCAGATTAACCTGAACTTTTCCGGTATCGTCCACCCAGGGAACTTTAAAGGTAAAAATACGGTCCGGCTCAACCAGCCGCTCTATGATTCCGGCTTTCTCAAATTCGGGATGTTCATTATAAACATCTTCTATCGACAGAAGAACTTCTTTTACGGCTTGCAAATACTCTTGCTCTCCCGGATGTTTGGCTTCTAGTGACTGAAGGATAAGTTCTGTTTTCATGGTACTATAATTTATTCTATATTTGTACGAACAAATTTAGAGATTAAAACCGAAAAAACAAGAAAATGGAGCGTGCAATTGATATGAAGCAACTGGTGTTGAAAGACACTTCATTTGCGAACCTGATGAATAAGCGGATATTAAATGTTTTGCTTATTGCTACCCGTTATGATGCTTTTATGTTGGAAGATGACGGACGTATCGACGAACAGATTTTTAATGAGTATACCTCATTGAGCCTGCGTTATCCTCCCCGGTTTACCCAGGTATCTACAGAACAGGAAGCATTAACGGTGATGGAGTATATTCATTTCGATCTGGTAATTTGTATGCCGAATATGGATGATTCCGATATTTTCGCTACCGCCAATCATATCAAATCTCATTATCCGGACATTCCTATTGTTGTTTTAACTCCTTTCTCGCGGGAAGTCACCAAACGTATTTCTCAGGAAGATCTCACCTCCATTGATTATATATTCAGTTGGTTGGGAAATGCACAGCTTCTGTTAGCGATTATTAAATTGCTGGAAGACCGTATGAATGCTGACGATGATATTGCATCCGTGGGTGTACAGACCATCCTGATTGTGGAAGATTCCGTTCGTTTTTATTCTTCCGTTTTACCACATATCTATCAATTCATCTTACAGCAATCGAAAGAGTTTTCCAAAGAGGCTTTGAACGCTCACCAGCAAACCTTGCGTATGAGAGGAAGGCCCAAAATATTGCTGGCCCGCTCGTATGAAGAGGCGGAAGCCTTATACGATAAGTACAAGCACCACATGCTGGGGGTTGTTTGCGATATGAGCTTCAACCGTAAAGGCGAAAAAGATAATTTTGCAGGATATAAGCTGGGGTGTAAAATACGGAATGAAGACCGTTTTATTCCTATTATTTTTGATTCTTCCGATTCTGCTAACAGAGTGTATGCGGATGAATTGAAAAGCAGCTTTGTGGATAAGAATTCCAAGACTTTCCCTCAGGACTTACGACGGGAAATAAAAAACAATTTCGGGTTTGGCGATTTTGTGATCATCAATCCACATACCCATCAGGAGGTGATGCGTATCACTTCCCTCAAAGATCTTCAACGGAAAATTTTTGATATTCCCGATGAATCTCTGGTATACCATCTGTCGCGGAATCATTTCTCCCGATATTTCTATTCGCACGCTATCTTTCCTATTGCCGAATTTCTGAAAGGCATCGATGTCTCCGATTATAAAGATATGAATGAGGCCCGTCAGGTTATTTTTGATGCTATCGTGAGTTATCGTAAGATGAAAAATTCCGGAGTAGTAGCTGTATTCGAGAAAGACCGTTTCGACGAGTATTCCAATTTTGCCCGTATCGGTGACGAATCGTTGGGTGGAAAAGGACGAGGGCTGGCTTTCATGGGACAAATGATCAAGCAAAGTACTCCTGAGTTTGAAGATAAATTTCCGAAGGCTACCGTTCGTATTCCTCAGACATTGGTATTGGCAACGGATATTTTCGATGAATTTATGGAGACGAACGAGTTGTATGAAATTGCTCTCCAGGATATCCCCGACGAAGAAATTCTCCGCTATTTCCTGAAGGCTGGTCTTCCTAAAAGATTGATAGAAGATCTGATGGCATTTTTTGACGTTGTTAAAACACCGATAGCCGTGCGGTCTTCCAGTTTGCTTGAAGATTCGCATTACCAGCCTTTTGCCGGAATATACAATACGTATATGGTGCCGAAATTTGAGGACCAGTATGAAATGCTGGAGAAGATCAGTAATGCGATCAAAGGAGTGTATGCGTCCGTATTCTTTAAAGACAGCAAAGCTTATATGACAGCCACTCAAAATCTTATCGACCAGGAGAAGATGGCTATTGTTCTGCAGGAGGTGGTCGGACAGCAATACGAAGATCGTTTTTATCCTACTCTTTCAGGGGTAGCCCGTTCTTTGAATTTCTATCCGGTCGGGGATGAGAAACCCGAAGACGGAATTGCCAATATCGCTTTAGGATTGGGCAAGTATATCGTCGACGGAGGTACTACTTTGCGCTTCTCTCCAAAACATCCTCACAATATATTACAGACCAGCACACTGGATTTCGCTTTGAAAGAAACTCAAACGAAATTTTATGCACTGAACTTGAAATCACTGGCTCTGGACCAATTCTCTACAGACGACTCTTATAACTTATTGAAACTGTCTGTAAAGGAAGCGGATGGAGACGGGACTCTGCAATATATTTCTTCTACTTACGATCCGTACGACCAGGTTTTGATGGAGGGTTATTATCCGGGAAAAAACAGGAAAGTGATTACTTTCTCAGGAGTATTGCAATACGATGTTTTTCCTCTGGCGGATATCCTCAGCTATATGCTTAAACTGGGGCAGGAAGCTATGGGTCGCCCTGTGGAAATAGAGTTTGCCGTAAACCTGCAAAAGAATGAAGAGAAAGAAGTGGAAGGAACTTTTTTCCTTTTGCAAATCCGCCCGATCGTAGATAGTAAGGAAATGATGGAGGAAGATCTTACCCAGGCCGAAGAGAAAGATACGATATTATATTCCAAACATGCATTAGGACATGGTATTATGAACGACGTATTTGATATCGTATATGTAAAGACGGAAGGATTTAATGCTTCCAACAACCAGCTGATCGCTTATGAAATTGAAAAACTAAACAGGCAATTTATGGAAGAAGGAAAGAATTATGTACTGGTAGGGCCGGGAAGATGGGGTACCAGCGACCATTGGCTCGGTATTCCGGTGAAATGGCCTCATATATCCAATGCGCGGGTAATAGTGGAATCCGGGTTGGAGAATTACCGGATCGAACCTAGTCAGGGAACTCATTTCTTCCAGAATCTGACTTCTTTCGGTGTCGGTTATTTTACCATTAATTCTTACATTAAGGATGGGTTCTTTGATGAAGATTTTTTGAATTCCCGGGAAGCGGTACAGGAAACTCAATTCCTTCGTCACATCCGGTTCGAGGAGCCGGTTGTAATTAAAATTGACGGAAAAAAGAATATCGGACTGGTGATGAAGCCGGAAAAGTAAAATTAAACAGCTATGGATTGATTCTTTCCCGTGACCAGTTTATATTGTTTTTTACTATTTTAGCAGGTATACCTGCTGCAATGGAATTGTTAGGGATGTTTTTAGTTACAAGAGATTGAGTTCCTATTACAGAGTTTTCTCCAATGGTTGTTCCTTTTAAGATTATACAATTTGCACCTATCCAGACATGATTTCCCAGTATTATATCTTTGCCGAAATTAATTCTTTCCCCCGTATCATTATTGAGAATACTGTGTGAATCACCCGTGCGAAATTCAATATTCATGGAGAGCATACAATCTTCTCCTATGATGATTTTTCTGTGTGGTTCTGTTAGTGCTAAATGTGCTGATTCAATGGTTGTTTTTTGTCCAATAACCAGCTCGCAATATTCGTCTTCTATCCATATGCTTCCACCTTTATACTTACATGAATTTCCAATGTTTACTTTGTGATTATTTCCC
>JAJBTS010000007.1 GCA_020860885.1 Bacteroidales bacterium | reverse complement strand
TCTTATCTGCTTTTGATGAAAATATATCTAAATATCTTGTTATCTCAATTTCGATATATATAATCTATATAAAAAAAATGAAAGAGAATTACCAATAAATCAACCCTCTTCAAAAGACGAATTTTCTACTTCTTTCACACGTTTAAAGAGATCAGAGGCAAACACGAAATCGTTTAGTTTCTTATTGGTAGAATTCATGATTCCATCTTTAGAACCTTCCCATTCTTTTTCTCCTTCCGAGATAAACAAAACTTTTTCACCTATATTCATTACTGAATTCATGTCATGCGTATTGATGACTGTAGTCATATCGTATTCAAGAGTGATATCATGAATAAGATCATCAATCAGAAGGGCGGTTTTAGGATCCAGTCCGGAATTAGGTTCATCACAAAATAAATATTTTGGATTTAATGCAATAGCCCTTGCAATAGCTGCTCTTTTCATCATTCCTCCACTAATTTCTCCCGGATAAAGATCGCTTGCATCAGCAAGATTTACCCTTTCTAAACAAAAGCAAGCCCTTTTTTCTCTTTCTTTTTTGGTATCGTTGGTGAACATGGTTAAGGGAAATAAAACATTTTCCATAACAGTCATGGAATCAAACAGAGCAGATCCTTGAAAGAGCATTCCCATCTCTCTTCTTAAACTATTTAATTCTTTTTTCTTCATGGAAGGCAGATTTCTGCCATTATATAATATTTCTCCTGAATCAGGCTTTAAAAGTCCAATCAGAATTTTCATGAACACTGTTTTGCCGGATCCACTTCGACCGATAATGAGATTTGTTTTACCGGGGTCGAACGATGTTGATATGCCTTTGATTACTTCCTTTTCGTCAAATGATTTTCTTATATTTTTTACTTCTATCATTAGCTAAGCATTAACTGAGTCATTACAAGGTCTAAAGCTAAAATGGATACACTACTCATTACTACAGAATCGGTACTGGCTTTTCCTACTTGTAGGGCTCCTCCTTTTACGTAATAACCATAATAAGATGCGATGGAAACAATAATAAATGCAAATACCATAGATTTAATTATTGAATAGTTAATATAATAAGGTTGGAACCAGTACTGTATACCGTATTCATATTTAGCAACAGTGATCATGTCGGTAGCCCATCCAATGAAATAACCTCCCATGATACCAAAAAACATGCTGAAGATAACCAATACCGGAATAAATGCCATAAATGCTGCTATCTTAGGTAAAATAAGATAATTGGCGGAATTTACCCCCATTATTTCTAATGCATCTATTTGTTCGGTTACACGCATAGTTCCCAGTTCGGACGCAATATTAGACCCTACCTTTCCTGCTAAGATTAAACACATTATTGTTGAAGAGAATTCTAAAAGAATAACTTCCCTGGTAATGTATCCTACGGTAAAATCCGGGATTATAGGAGATTGAATATTTAGTGAAACTTGAATCGTTAATACTGCCCCTATAAAAACGGATATGAAAATAACAATCCAGAGTGAGTCCACGCCTAACTTATATATTTCCTTGAATGTTTGTTTAAAAAATACACCCCAACGTTCCGGTATAGAGATAGCTCGGAACATGAGTAAAATATATTCTCCAAATTTTTGTAAAGCTTTTATCATCTAATCTTTATAATATCTAAATAAGCTACAAATGTAATGTTTTTTTAGTACTTTTGTTTCAAACTATGTATGTCAAATGGAACAAAAAATCCTCCGTACCGAAGATTTGGTCAAAAAATATAGAAACCGAACTGTTGTAAATCACGTTTCAATAAACGTAAAACAAGGGGAAATAGTTGGGCTTTTAGGACCCAATGGTGCTGGGAAAACTACAACCTTTTATATGGCTGTAGGATTAGTGACCCCCAATCAGGGAAAAATTTTTCTGGATGATATGGAGATTACAAATTTTCCGGTTTACAAAAGAGCCCAAAACGGGATTGGTTATTTGGCCCAGGAAGCTTCTGTATTTCGTAAAATGACTGTAGAAGATAATATTCGTTCTGTTTTGGAAATGACTAAACAAACTCCAGAATACCAAAAAGAAAAATTAGAAAGTTTAATTCAGGAATTCGGATTAGGTAAAGTAAGAAAGAATTTGGGAGATCAACTCTCCGGAGGAGAACGTCGCCGGGTGGAAATTGCTCGCTGTTTAGCAATTGATCCCAAGTTTATAATGCTGGATGAACCCTTCGCTGGAGTGGACCCCATTGCTGTTCAGGACATTCAACAGATCGTAGGTAAATTGAAGCATAAAAATATAGGAATCCTGATCACTGACCATAATGTACATGAAACATTGAGTATTACAGATAGAGCCTATCTTCTTTTTGAAGGAAAGGTTCTTTTTCAGGGGGTTGCTGAAGAATTGGCTGCTAATCCAATTGTCAGAGAGAAATATTTAGGTCGCGATTTCGAATTAAGAAGAAGAACGTTGTAAATTTAAACCTTGCCGTTTAATTTGTGTAAATAGGAATAAAAACAAAGCTAACGAAATTAAAGCCATCCACCAGGTATCTCCTGTTCCTAGAGTGTCTAATTCTTTGCTCATATGTGGAGAATCCTGATAAATATAAAAACCGATAACACTTATCAAATTATTAGTAAAGTGTGCTAATGCAGGTATCCATATATTTTTTGTATAAAATAATAAATAACCAAAATACGCTCCTAATAACAATCTTGGAATAAAACCATAGAACTGTAAGTGTATAGCGCTAAAGATGATTGCCACAGTCCATATAACAAGATGTGGGTTTTTAATCACTTTTCCAAAGATATTTTGAAGAATACCTCGAAAGATAAATTCTTCTCCTATACCAGTTAAAACACACACTATAATAATATTGAAGATTAATACCCAGATTGTTTCAGCATAAAGCATTTTTTCAATTAATTGATTATTAACTTCTTCCTGTGTCAGCATCCATTCTTCAAGTCCTCTGAGCCACTCCGGAAAAACCATTTTTTGATTTAAATCTTGTGTCCAGGTAATAAAAGGAATCAGAATGATTATACTAAATATAGTTAGTATAATAACAGGTATAGTAATGGGAGTATTTGCATACAAATAAGATCTATAATCATTACTAAATAGCCATGCACAAATAATGGCTGGAAATATAAATACTCCAATCACCTGAAAAAATTGCATAGTACGAAGAATATCAGGATAGTTAATTATATTCTGCATAATCTGATTCATGGCTTCACGGGAAAATCCAAATTGAAAAATGATAATTAACTGAGAAGCAAAGGCAGAAACCATGAGCCCTACCGCGAGAATTGCCAAAAAAATAAGCAACTGAATGAAAATAGAAGAATCTTTAAATACCCCTTTCAATAACATAGTAATGGATGTTTAATCTCTGTTGGAAAAATACCTCATAAATTGTACGCGTTCATACAGCGAAGGATCTTCTAATTGTGCATAATTCAATTTTCCTCGGAAATCATCTAAGGAAGTAAAATTTAAACTTTGCATCCATTCCTCCATTCCTCTTTGAATTTGAGCTATGATTTCCTTTCCGTGTTGATAAACTGTAGTACAGATCTGAACGGCTGAAGCTCCACAAAGAATACATTTAATGATTGATTCCCAGTCGTGTATTCCAGTAGATGCAGCAATACTCACTCTGGGTAATTTCCCTGAAATAATTCCTGTCCAACGTAATGTATCACTTATATCTGTATGAGAACTAAATACATGTCCCGATGTCATTTGTAGTTTATTTATATCAATATCATGTTGATAGAATCGGTTAAATAATACAATGCCATTAATACCTGATGATTCTAAATCATTTACCAGTTTTACCAGACGGCTAAAATATTTGCTCATTTTTACGATAACTGGAATTTGAATAGCATCCTTTACTTTTTGGGTAATTCTAATGTAAGTATCTTCCAGACTATTGTGTTCATCGGTAAATTCTGTATTAAGAGCAAATATATTTAACTCTAATGCATCAGCACCAGCCATCTCAATTTGATGTGCAAAATCAATCCACGAATCATCTTTATAACAGTTCACACTTGCAATAACCGGAATTCTACATGCTTCTTTTGTCTCTTTTATAAGCTTTAAATAATTATTTACTTCATTTGTTTTTAAATAGTTGAGAATATAATCATTAGCTTCTGGATAAGTTCCTTCTGTCAGTAAAGCACCTGCTTTTTTAGATATTTGTTCTTCGAACAATGATTTTAGTACAATAGCTCCAGCTCCGGCTTTTTCTAACTCTTTATTTTTTTCTACTGTATTTGTTAATCCGGAACTTGCTATTACAATCGGATTAGATAAATACAATCCTGCAAAATGGGTTTCAAATATATTTTTCATTACTTTTCTTGTTATTATATTGTCTTTGCCCAAATATTTTACTTCCTACTCTAATCATTGTACTTCCTTCTTCTATTGCTATAGGATAATCATCACTCATTCCCATCGAAAGCTCGTTAAAATTGAGATCATTGGGGAGATATTCATTCTTTAAAAGATTAAAAAAAAGTTTTTAAGCCGGAAAACTCTTTCTGAATTTTTTCTTTTTCATCCGTCAGAGTTGCTATCCCCATTAATCCTTTTAAACGAAGAAAAGGTAAATCTTTTAACAGATTATTAGTAAATAATTCTTTTGCTTCTGTGTAGGAGAATCAATATTTGGTTTCTTCTTCACTTATATGTATCTGAATAAGAATATTAATTTTCCGATTAAACTTTTCCGCATACTTATTTAGTTCATTCAACAATTTTATACTATCGACACTTTGTATTGTATCGATAAAGGGAGCAATATATTTTATTTTATTTATTTGTAAATGTCCAATAAAGTGCCATTGAATATCCTTAGGTAATTCTTCATATTTACCTATTAATTCCTGAACCCTACTTTCTCCAAATAAACGTTGTCCTGCAGTATAAGCCTCCATGATTACAGTGCTTGGATGGAATTTAGATACTGCAACCAATTGAGCCTGAGGTGGCAATGTATCCTTTACACTATATAATCGTTCGGCGAGATTCATAATTTATTATCACTTGTGTTTTGTTCTGGTTTCGAGTCCGAAGAAAAAGGGAAAACATCCATAATCATAGTTTCTGTAACGGAGGCAATTGTATAATCTGCCATCGTTCCTTTCATACCTTCATCTAATACATTAATAGCTTCTTTAAGATCTGAAGCCTGAGCCAACATTTGAACAGCGGTTTTCTTTTCCGCACCACTTTTCTCATCCAAAGTGATAAAAAATATTTTAATTTTGTAATAACGGTCTCCTGTTTCATTGAAAAAGAGCTCAGCCAACTTAGCCCTTTTGATATCGGTAACTGTAAAGTCACCGCTAATATAAGGCTTCATTTCTTCTATAATCCGTGCTTCTGCTTCTGTGAATGACAATGCATCTACCAGATAAGGTTCTGTCACCTTTTTTTGAACACCATTTTCCATTATTTTCTCATAGGAAACTTTACACTCAAACCAATTCATTTCATTTTATATTTATAGTGAGAAGTATATTGAAAAATATACTTTTACCGGGATTAATATTCTATTTTATCTTTTTTCCTTTTCCAGATTTCAAAGGCTTCTATTGCTTCATTACGAAGCATTTTTACTATGGGAATAGAACGCTGTTCTTCCGGAAGTATAATTTGATCGTATATGAAAGAATCATCAAATCCGATAGCTTTTGCGTCTGTTTTTAGTATTTCCATAGTATAATTTATCAATTCTTGCCCAGTATATTGCTGATAGGCACATAGGGCATGGTTCACAAGAGGAATAGATTTCACATCCAGATAAATCAAAAGTATTAAGCTTTTGAGAAGCTAATCTGATAACTGATATTTCGGCATGAGCGGTTGGATCATTTTTTATTGTCACCTCATTGTACGCAGAGGCTATCTCTATTCCTTCTTTTACTATAACAGCTCCAAAAGGTCCTCCTCCGGTTTTAATGCTTTGAATAGAGAGCTGAATAGCTTTATGCATCATCTCTTCTGAGAAATTATTCATGATCTTTATTTATTCTTAGTGACTTATTAATTTTGTCAATATAGTCCAACAATTCTTCTTTCCCTTTTTTATGTTCTGAAGAAGTAAAGAAAATGGGAGGAAGTTCTTCCCATGTTTCCAATAATTTATTTTTATAAGTGGTGAAGTTTTCCTTTAAGCGTGATTTGGATATTTTATCCGTTTTAGTAAAAACAATAGCAAAAGGAATTCCACTTTCTCCCAATCCATCGATAAATTCGAGATCAATCTTTTGAGGTTCATGTCGGCAATCCAAAAGAACAAACAAACAGGTTAATTCAACCCTCGCATCTAAATAGTGGTCGATGATTGTTTGTATTTGTTCTCTCCCTTTTTTCCCTCTCTGAGCGTACCCATATCCTGGTAAATCCACTAAATACCATTATTCATTGATGAGAAAATGATTTTTAAGTTGTGTTTTTCCCGGAGTGGAGGAAGTCATAGCCAAGCCTTTCCTATTTGTGATCATATTGATCAAAGAGGATTTGCCAACATTTGAACGACCGATAAAAGCGTATTCAGGTTTCCCGTCCTGAGGACATTTATCAACTTGAGTATTACTAATAATAAATTCTGCTTTCTTAATATCCATCCTGTTTTTATAAGAGAAAGAATATACAAAGTTAATATTTTCTATAAAAAATGCTGCAAAAGAATGACAGAATAGAAAATTAATCAAATATTACTTGCCAGTCCGGTTCTTTATAAGCCTTAAAACAAATTTCTATTTGTTCTTTTGTATTTTTATCTACAGATAGTAGAGGCAATTCATCGATAGCAAAATAGTCACTCTCAATAGTCTCAATATTTTTGTTAAATTCACCTCCGATAATTTCACACAGGATAAAGATTTTACATACTCCATAGGCGAATATGGGAGTATTGTGCATATTTCGATCCTGAATTGCAATAATTCTTTTGGGAAAAACGTCTAATCCTGCTTCTTCTTTTACTTCTTTAATGATATTTGAACGGATGCTTTGGTTTACATCTACCCAACCGCCTGGTAAAGACCATGTATTATCTCTTTCTTTGACAAGTAATATTTTATTATCTTTAAATATTGCTGCGCGAGTATCTAATTTGGGAGTTTGAAAGCCTGTTTCATTACAAAATACATTCTTTATGTAGGCCATGTCTTTGTCCGTTTTAAAACTCATTATTTCTGCGGAGATTTCCCTTAATCTTTCAAACCTTTCCAAATCGAAAACATCTTTCGAATAGGTTATTCCAGCTTGTGCTATGAATTGCAGTTCGATAGCCCATTTTAACCATTTATATTCATCCCCGGCTTTTTTATTACGGTTTAAAAAATAGGTAATTTCCTCTGGTGTCCTAAAATAATATTTTGCATAAATATGTTCTATGGAATTACTCTCCCACAATGCCAAGCCGAAATCGATTCCCGATTTATATGCGACCTGCATATCCTGCAGGCTTTTCCC
>JAJBTS010000429.1 GCA_020860885.1 Bacteroidales bacterium | reverse complement strand
CTCTTATAAGAGAGGCGAAAACAAAAATGCTAGTGACGAAGTAAAAAAAGTCGCAGATGGTATGACAGAAAAAGAACTGGAAGATTACGCATCGAAAAACAAGACACAGTAAACAGTCACCAGTAAACAGTGAACAGTAATTTTTAGTAAGTCGGGAAATTTATTTTCACAGTCTGAAAATATTTTTCCGTAAGTCTGGAAGTAATTTTTCAGACCCTGGAAATTTATATGCAGGCTTATGGAGATTCCTAAGATTAAGACATACAATGTCCGAAGAATGGGGACAAAAAACTTTAAATAAACACATAGCGAAAAAGTAAATTTGAGCAAAGTGTAGCAAATTAGCTGATACAGCTTTCGTTACGCTTTGTTTTTCTATGGGGCAGAGCCAATGGAAAGCCAACCGACAAAACGAAGTTAGTCCTTGCCATCGATCGAAAGCCCGTTGCCGAGTGGTTGAAGGAGCAATTCGACAAGTTAAGGCAGAACATACGGCAGCCAATACAACCGCAACGGAAAGGCAGAGGAATGAAACTGTAATCGACTTATTACGCTGAAAAACAAAAAGAACCGTCCATAAATGACTGATAAACGGTACTTTTTTATAATTTTGTAAGTAGATTTCTCAATGAAGCAGATACTCCAAGAAAGCTAAACGATTATACGAAGCGTGGATTTCCAGCAATTAAACTGTTTATGAAGCGAAACAGAAACATAATAGGGTTGTTTTTTTGAATATAGTCGCATGGACTTTCGGCATTTATATGTTTTACTCATATAATCACAGACACTTAATTGTTGAAAGTGAAGTGTCGGCGATAAGCCAATATGAAGTTTTAGAAGTAAATTGTGGAGGAAGGAAGAGAAGTTCAAATATTAAAATCATATACAATAACAAACCCTATTATGTAGGAATTACAAGAGAAAGATGCAAAGATTTTAATCCGAATACAATACAACTATTTTATGACAAAGACAACGATTTGATTTTTTGTCCCGATAGCCTTCACATAAGAATGGGCGGTTTATGCTTGATATTGTGTTCCTTTTTCCTTATATGGTTAGTGATAGAAATAATAAAGACGCATCATGAAGCTGAGCGATAAACGATTTTGGAGTGGAGAGAAAACGGTTTATTATCCGAATTTGGGGTATGCACTAACAGATAGCCTGCTGTTCTCGATCTTTTGGACGTTGGCAATCTGCCTGATATTATGCTCAATTTGCCTGTCCGTTCATTTGAACAATGGCAGTGGAGAAAATTTATCTCTACGCACGATTTCAATCGGATTAGTCTTTCTTTTCATTGTATTCATTACTGCAAACGGAATGTTCTTATATGAGAATTGGATTAAGCAATGTCGCATTATTGACAAGGTAAAAAAGCTGTTGCCAGAAGGAAGTGATATGTTGAATATTAAATTTGACGTTGCAAACAAGGAATATAAGATAACACTGAAATATATCGTCAAGATATTCAGAGTGACAGTGGAATATCCATCCTTTTATATAAGTGAAAAAGGAGTACGCGCACTCGGTCCATTGAACATGGATTCGCGCAAGTGTTTAGAAGAAAACAAGTCGTTCATCATGGATTATATGATAACTTCCAAATATTATTGTGCCGTTTGTGGATTGCCTTTGGATTTTAATCCGCAGGGTAATAACGGAAAAACTCCGACTTACGATATTTGTCCGTGTTGTGGCGTAAAATGGGGCAATGAGGATTATACCACTGAATCCCGAACAGAATATCGCAATAAATGGCTTGCAGCCGGAGCAAAATGGTTTGAACCACAGAAAAAGCCTGAGAACTGGAATCTTGAGAAACAACTTAATAACATAGAACAGTATAAAACTGACAGATAAAATTCTATGGATTATAGTGACGATTCTTCTTATGGTAAATATCTGTGTACTTGATTATCATTAGCTGATTATCAATAGAATTGTTCCCGGATGAAAGTGCCTCTCTGCAATTCCTGAAAAGCATCCTGCAATTCGGCACGGGTATTCATTACAATAGGACCTCCCCAGGCGATAGGTTCTTTCAAGGGACGACCGGCAAACAATACAAAACGGATTCCCTTTTCTCCCGCTTTTACATAAAATTCATCATCTTTATTAAATAAAGCAGCCACCTTTTGGGAAATAACTTTTTCTTCCTCGCCTCCGAAACGGCCGTCTCCTTCTACAATATATACGAAAAGGTTGGATTCTTTGTCTGTAGGCATGGAGAAACTTTGATTGGGTTGTACTTCGATATCCATCAAAAAAGCATCTACGTGCTGTCCTCTGACCCCTTCATAATTTTTATATTTACCGGATATCAAACGGATGTTTGTATTTGGCTCCTGAATTTCCGGGATCATATCGGCTGTAATATCAAAATACTTTGGGGGAGTCATCTTTTCAATTTTAGGAAGATTGATCCAAAGCTGAAGCCCAAGCAGATGTTCCGATTCCTGAGGCATCTCCTGATGAAGGATCCCGCTACCGGCTGTCATCCATTGGCTTTCCCCATCCCGGATAGTTCCCTTATTTCCTAAGCTATCCTGGTGGTCAATACGTCCTTTGATTAAATAAGTAACCGTTTCGATGCCTCTGTGAGGATGAAAAGGAAATCCTTTGATATAATCCTCCGGATTTTTCGAATCAAAAGCATCCAACATAAGAAAAGGATCAAATCGATATACTTCGTTAGGCCCTAAGACTCTAACCAGGTGAACACCTGCTCCATCTACAGACGGCGTACCTGTTATTGTTTCTATGACTTTTCTTTTCATATCTTAATTCTTTTCCTCCAAAGTTAAAAACTTTATAGAATAATTATTAAAAAAACAAGGATTATTATGAAATAATTTTCATTAATTCTTAATTTTCCTGATTCTTATTTCAAAATCTGTATTTCAATCCAAACTCCAGGGTAAACGGCCGTATGTAAGTTCCTGACATTACGGTATTTTGCTTTTCTCTGGCTTGCTCTTCCGTTAGTAAATCCGTTCCGGAAATGGTACCTTGCGCACCCCGCTGATTAAACAGGTTTACTATCGTAACGTTAAGATCTAAGTTCGGATTGAAAGAATAATTAGCTCCGGCGAAAGTCTCCCATCGTCCGGCAAATTCCAAGGTGTTAGGAAGGTTCGCATACGTCTTACTGAAATAACGCGCGCTGGCCCATAACCTTACTTTATCCCATTGGTAACTGGGATCAATTTCTATCAGGACTTTTGATATTCCGGTAACATATTTATCGTCGTAATTATACTGGATATCATTAAATACGGTTCCGGAATAGTTTTTATACTTGGGAGCCTGGAAGGTAAACAGGAAATGCAGGTTAAAATTTTCGAAAGGAGTTGCTACCACGTCGGTAGTCCATCCAAACGTTTGGATATCGTATTGCACGGCTGCCCTTTCTACCCGGCTGACATCTTCAGGATGAGAAAAATTGACCGTACCCCGGTATTCGTCCCTCTGAATATAAGTCGCCTTAGAAACTATGTTAAACAAAGGATGATTAAAAAACACTCCCAGTCCGGCTCCCGGTATTTTAGACTTTTTCAGGTCCGGATAGTTCCCTGCGGAATAATTCTCCAGATGTCCGGCTTGCTCGTTGTAAGTCGCTTCACCTAAGATACCGAATTGTCCCGTAACTTTATAAACAGCGCTGGCGGTAAAAGCCTTATTAAAAAAAGTTTCATTGATTCTGGTTTTAGGAGTTTCAGCGTAAATTTCCGCCCGCGGAGTATTGTTATCAATATAATCACCCCGTAAAGTCTGAAGCTCCATCCTGGCTCCGAGATTCAGGTCCACCACATCACTGATGGTCCATTTATCGGTCACGAACACAGCCGTTTTACTTTCCGTTCCGTTATGATACTCATTTCCTTCCCCGAAGTTTCCGTAAGCATTCGCTCCTACTGTGGAAGAAATCAACTTTCGCGGATTAGGCGCCACTTCCTGGTAGTAAAGAGCCGATTCGGAAACAAATTTATCTATATCATACACCCAGACATTTAAGCCTACATTCCAATCGTGTTGCCCCGATATCTTTCCTACTTCAAACAAAGAAGTCAGTGATTTGACCGGAGTTTTGCGGGAAGCGATAACCATGGCCCCTTGCGCATACTCTCCGGTATAAGGACTACCGTCGTCGGCGTAAGTAAACGTACCCGGCGTGGCCTGTTCCACACCTGTCATGATAGGAAGGTAGATACCCGCTTTAGCTGTATGCCCGCGAACAATATAATTAAAGTTCAAATCATTGTCGAAAGTATTTTTACCTATCAGATCAAGGGTATGGGAAACCGAGCCATAATCCTCTACGGCATCTCTTTCTTCGTACACACCTGTAAAAGCATTCTTCAAAGTAATCCTCTGGTTGGTAATATAAGAATCCCCACCTATTTTGAAACCGTCGATTTCAGAGACTTTCCCGTCTTCTTTGTACAGGTAAGGAGCGTATTGCTGCATAGTCATGGATTTGGAATCTACGAATTTATACAACAACGATACAGATCCTCTCCCCCGGTTACCAAAAGAATAATCTTTCGTCAGTCCCAGTTTAGCTATTACGGTCTGATCCGAGAAATATTTCTCCGTATATTCATTTGTATAAGTCCCCGGATCAAAATTAGCAAAAGCGCCGACGGTAAATTTGAAGCCATTTCCTAAAGGGCCGCTGATATTGAGATCGCCGTTTATTAATCCGAAATGATTGGAAGAAACGCCTCCGTTTCCTCTGTATGTATCCGATCCGAGATTATCGAATGTTCCGACAGAAAAGCCTACATCACCCACATGAATAGCTGTCTGCGCCAGATCCAGCAATTGTACATTATTAATAGAAGCATCCATTCTCCATGCCATGAAAGGAAATTCAGGCCAGTAGAAATAAACGACAGGCAAACCGTTTTCCAGAACAGTGGTTCCTCCTACGCTGGCAGGCAATCCTATATTCACCTCGCGGGGACCTGCGTTTGCAGAGGCCGCATTTAACATTACATTCCTGTCGTTAGGCTGTTCGGAAATTACTGCAACGATAGAATCGGTTACTATCAGTTCATGATTTTCCTGTGAGAACAATGGACTTGCACATAAAATACTTCCTAATAATAAAATCAACCCTCCTATCTTATTAGTTCTTGTCTTCATAAATGCCCTGTAAGTTTTATTAATTTCTCTTATATTTCTCTGTACGGCTATCCTGAATAACACCGCTCCAGTTTAATCCGAAAGCAAAATCATAGACATTCCCCTGAGAGTCCGTATGACATTCCATATCAAAGGGAACATCTTCCGACTGTCTCTCTACCGCTGCCATATCTGCCGGCATCTGTAGAGGAAGAAGCCCCGAAGGTTCATACTTTCCGGAAATAATATCCAGTACCGCCTGCTCTCCTACTCCAAACCGTACAAGAATTCCGTCCACCTGATCTTTAAATTCGTTGAATACCATAGGCCTGTTCATGTTTACCACAACAATGATAGGTTTATCCGGCATAACTTTCCGGGTAGAAAGGATTATATCCAGATCCCTGAAATTAGATACGGTAGTCGTTTTCTCATTGTACGAACGATTAGTGATAGTCGGATCCACCACGGGATCTCCTGCGGCAATACTCTGCTCACGCCCTTCCGTTGCTGTATAAGGCCGGTACTGTAAGCTGATAGGAACATATCCATTGTTTCCCTGTGCCCGGTCATTCTTATCATAGCCTCCTCCATCTGCATTTACGTGAGGACTGGAAACAAAAACAATTGCAAAATCGGCTTTCTGCGGATCTGTAGTAAGTTCGTAATAATTTCCAAGCAGATCTTTATTGACAGGGAAAGCAGTAGAAGCTTCCGAAGTGTTTCCCCACCAATCCCGGATAGAAGGATAATACATTTCAGGAATATATACTTTTTTCTTTTCTCTTACAGGAAGAACATTCGATTTGTTTTTCAACATCACCACCGATTTAAGCTGAGCTTCATAACCCGCCTGCATAAACTCAGGATTTCCTACTATTTCCATACTTCTTTCCGGATTGAGATAGGGATTTTCGAACAATCCCAAACGGAAGATATTTTTTAATAACCGCACTGCCGATTCTTCAAACCGGTTCCGCATAAATTCTTCACCATGTTCATTAACACCCATGTGATAAGCTTCCATAACGGGTCCCATTTCATTGTTTCCTCCGAATTGGTCCATTCCAGCCATCAAGGCAATATAATGACGTTGCGCTACGGTCATCGCTTCCACACCCCAGGGTTTACCATTAAAATCGGCAGGAGAAGCCCCTTCATCCGCTGTGATCATCCAGTCTGTACATAAAACACCGTCGTAACCGTATTTTTCCCGTAACAAGTCTGTTACCATGTATTTACTAAAACCATTGGCATAATTGGTACTATCCGGAGCCTGATTGTAAGAAATAGTGTAGTATGGCATTACAGCTGAAGCCTGTTGCGTAGGTCCTTCCAGCTTCAGGGCTCCTTCCGTAAAAGGAATTAAATGGGTATCAAAATTATTTCCGGGATATACGCCAAACTTTCCGAAAGCCCAGTGAGCGTCGCGTCCGGCTTCACCGGTTCCTCCTCCGGGCCAATGTTTAACCATAGCGTTCACACTTTCAAACCCCCATCCGTCTTTAATTTCAGGATCTCCGGTTGAAGTCTGAAAACCATCTATATAAGCTCTTGCCATATCCCTTGACAATTCAGGGCTTTCTCCGAAAGTCATATAAATCCGGTACCATCTCGGCTCTGTTCCCAGGTCAATCTGGGGAGAAAGCGCTGTTCCTATTCCTAATGCTCTATACTCTTTGGAAGCAATTTCCCCAAACTGTTTTACAACTGCAGGATCAAAAGTAGCAGCCATCCCTAATCCGTCAGGCCATACAGAGATCACACCTCCTGCTCCAGCATTAAATTCCGCTGCTACCGTATTCGAAATTTGCCCGGAATGACGAGGATCCGAACTTGTATTTCCCGGAATGCCCAGGCCAATACCTTCTACGAACTCCTGCATCTGATTGTTCCATCGGGCTGCAACCTCCGGACTCTCTACACTCGTGATTAAAACATGACGAACATTGTCATTCATAAGAAAACTCCTTTGAGCATCACTGAGTGACCATGCAGGAATATTTCCTTCCGAGAAAGATCTTCCATTATAAGTTGCTGCGCCAAAGCCGGTGCCCTGACCCGGGATGGATTGATGCGCACTATATAACATGAGTCCCGCTATTTGTTCAACAGTCATTTTACTTGCTAAATCCCTCGCACGCTCATCAATAGACAAGCGCCAGTCTTCGTACGGATCTAACACACCGTTTTTATTCAGGTCTTTAAACTTAAAGCCCTTATCCGTAATAATCCGGACTCCGGATTTGGGAGAATAACCTAATGTTGCTCCGTTGATATTTCTTACCAGGATAAAATCTTCGTAATTCTCTTGCATAGCACATGAAGTCAGGATCAGAAGTAAAATTGGGATAACAAGATATTTA
>JAJBTS010000026.1 GCA_020860885.1 Bacteroidales bacterium | reverse complement strand
TACAAAATAAAATAAAGCAAAAGTCTTTTCCTCAGAAAAAATATTTCGTAAATCTTGTAAATTGTTAAAAAAATAAAGAAAAGAAGATACAATAGTACGAAATAGTAACAAAAAAAATACGCAGCCGGAATATAGAACATGATTAAGGCGGGAATAAATAAAAACAGGCTGCTCAAAGACAACATAGAGAAAAGGGTTTCATTCCAAAGCCGGACTTTTTCCCTTTCAAAAAAAATGTTTCCGAACAGATAATTGAGTAAGAACTTGATCAATCCGAACAGCAATAATATGCCGGCTGCACCTCCCACAAGGATGAGCATGTTCCTCACCCAATCAAAAGTCACTAAAGACTCATGAATCAGTACACAATAGAGTATTATGGCAAACAGGAGAATGGTCTGAAAAGACAAAAGAATTTTACTTACAAATTCATTATCTACCGGCTCCGTAAAGAGGCTGTCTTTCTCATTAGGTCTGAAAAGACTGTAAAAAAGGGTGGTAATCATCTTTCTACGGGCTCCTAAAACATGTACATTGATTAAAAAGCAAAACAGGAAAATTACAAATATCCAGTTCTGAGCTTTAGGCCATTCCGATAGGAGTTCTTCCGTCATAGTTCTATAATGCAGCTATCGAACGGGGATTGGCTTCCCATTCTGAATTTTCGAGTATTATTTCCATTGCTTCTGCCGCATCATTGGCTACCGTCCATATATCCGCATGCCTCGGATGCATAAAAGATTCTTTGGTTGCTTTTTCCAGCATTTTAAGTAATTCATCGTAATAGCCATTCACATTCAGTATTACAATCGGCCCGGTATACAATCCCAACTGCTTCCAGGTAATGATCTCCGACAACTCTTCCAGGGTTCCTATTCCTCCGGGAAGAGCAATACAAGCGTCAGACATACCGGCCATCAATTCTTTCCGTTTATGGATATCAGTCGTAACAATCCGTTCCGTTAATTCGCTATGACACCATCCTTCCTGAACCATAAAATCCGGAATTATACCTATAACTTCTCCTCCATTCTGAAGAACGGCATCGGTAACTGCCGCCATCAGGCCTTTACTACCGGCGCCATTAATACAACGGATACCATTATTGGCCAACAGTGCCCCTAACTGGCGGGCTGCATTAAAATAGACCTCGTCCACCTGAGAACTTGATCCTGCATATACGGTAACAGTACTTATCTCTCCAGCCATATTCTTTTTGATAGTTGAGATGCAAAAGTAGTAATTTATTAATAAAAAAAACGTATTTTTGTGTTCTTAAAACAGTTAATGAAAAACCTAAATTTCCATTAAATAACAATTATGACAGAAAAGATATCTTACAAAGTAGCAGACATTAGCCTGGCTGATTTCGGCAGAAAAGAGATTGAAATTGCACAGCACGAAATGCCCGGACTGATGGCTCTTCGCACTAAATATGGAAAAGAAAAGCCTCTGAAAGGTGCTAAGATCATGGGATCTCTGCACATGACCATACAAACAGCCGTACTTATCGAAACATTGGTTGAACTGGGAGCGGACGTACGCTGGGCCAGTTGCAATATTTTCTCTACTCAGGACCATGCCGCCGCGGCTATCGCTGCTGCCGGAGTTCCGGTCTTTGCATGGAAAGGCGAAACCCTGGAGGAATACTGGTGGTGTACGGAAATGGCTTTGAGATTCCCGGACGGGAAAGGCCCTCATTTGATTGTAGACGACGGTGGAGATGCTACTTTGCTTATCCATATGGGTTACAAAGCAGAAAACGATGCTTCTACCTTAGACAGGAAAGGAAGCAATCACGAAGAGCAGGTTATTATAGACACCTTGAAAAGAATATTGCAGGAAGACAATTCCCGCTGGCATCGTAACATTCAGGAGTTAAAAGGGGTTTCTGAAGAAACTACTACCGGAGTACATCGTTTGTACCAGATGCTGGAAAAAGGTGAACTCTTAATTCCTGCTGTGAATGTGAATGACTCGGTAACGAAATCTAAATTCGACAACCTGTATGGTTGCAGGGAATCGTTAGCCGACGGTATCAAACGCGCTACGGATGTAATGATCGCCGGAAAAGTAGTCGTAGTATTAGGTTATGGCGACGTAGGAAAAGGTTGCGCCCGCTCTATGAGAGCTTACGGAGCCCGGGTAATCGTTACGGAAATTGACCCGATTTGTGCTTTGCAGGCAGCCATGGAAGGTTTCGAAGTTACAACCATTGAAAAAGCATTACCGGAAGGAAACATCTTCGTCACTACGACAGGCAATAAAGACGTAATCCGGATCGAACATCTGAAAGCCATGAAAAATCAGGCAATAGTATGTAATATCGGCCATTTCGATAATGAAATACAAGTTGATAAATTAGTCAATTACCCGGGAATACAGCATTTGAATATCAAACCTCAGGTAGACAAGTATACTTTCCCTTCTGGAAATTCTATTTTCTTATTAGCAGAAGGAAGATTGGTGAACCTGGGTTGTGCAACCGGACATCCTTCTTTTGTCATGAGCAATTCATTCACGAATCAGGTTCTGGCTCAATTGGATCTTTGGCAAACCAATTACGAGGTAGGTGTATACCGTTTACCCAAACATCTGGACGAAGAGGTAGCCCGTCTGCATCTGGCTCAGATTGGAGTGGAGCTTACTACATTAAGCCAGGAACAGGCAGACTACATCGGAGTAGACATCAACGGCCCCTACAAACCGGATCATTACAGATATTGATGTATTTATTTCCTTCATATGTTAATAAGCGGCAAAGGTGATTTTTACAGCCTATCAGTCAGCTTTTTAACACATGAATATATTTAAACATGTATGCGCATTGCTTTTCTTTCCAGTTTTTATCCTTTCCGCGGCGGTATAGCTCAATTCAATGCTCTATTGTATAAAGCGCTGGAAGAACAAGGTCATTCCGTAAATGCATTTACTTTTACCTGCCAGTATCCTTCGTTTTTATTTCCGGGAAAAACCCAGTACGTAACCCGGGAAGATAAAGCAATACGGATAGAAAGCGAGCCGGTACTCAACAGTATCAATCCTTTCTCTTATGAAACTACTGCAAAGAAAATATTGCAATGGAAACCGGATGTAGTTATATTCCGGTATTGGATGAGCTTTTTTGCCCCGGCTTTCGGACACGTAGCCAACAGGCTCAGGAGAAAAGGAATAAAAATCATATCCATAGTAGACAATGCTCTTCCTCACGAACCCCGCTTCTTCGATAAGCCTTTTGCCCGTCTGTTTTTTAATCAGGTAGATGGATTTATTGCAATGAGTGATATTGTGGAAAAAGATCTTTTATCCCTTAAACCGGATGCTAATTACATTTTTAAGCCTCATCCTCTCTACAATCATTTCGGAGAAAAATTACCGGTAATAGAATCACGGGAAAAACTTTCTATAGATCCGGTTAAAAAAACACTCCTTTTTTTCGGATTAATACGGGATTACAAAGGATTGGATATCTTACTCGACGCAATGGATTTACTGGACGATTCTTATCAGTTGATCATTGCGGGAGAACCTTACGGTTCTTTTGAGAAATACCAGAAACAAATAGATAATTCTCCTGCAAAAGAACGAATTAAAACTTTGAGCCGGTATATCGATGACAGTGAAGTTCCCCTGTTATTTTCCGCAGCAGACCTGCTGGTTCTTCCCTATAAATCAGCTACACAAAGCGGAGTTATACCTGTAGCTTATCATTTCGAAATACCCACAGTCGCTACGGATGTAGGAGGATTAAGACAAACACTGGAGGTACCTGAAACCGGAGTCATCCGAACTCCTGACGCCAACGCTATTGTTTCGGGAATCGAAGAAGTTTTTCAAAAAGGTACGGATAAGTACATCGCCAATATCCGTCAGGAGAAGAAAACACTCTCCTGGGAAAACTTTGCAAAAGCACTAACGGATTTCGCACAAGCTCTCTAGGTTCGCAAGTAACTTATTTTTCTACTTTCAGGATAATATAAGGTGCAAGGAAGAACCCTGATTTTCCGGCATGGCGAAGAATAGCATTTAATATTCTGAACAGTATTCTTTTACCATTGGTAATGTGATCATAATATCCATAAGAAAAATAAACATGGAATCCTGCTCCATTTATTATTCTCCTGTATTCATCAAAAGATAATATCCTCTCATCCCAACTGGATGTTTCAGGATTACAGGTATTGTATTTATCTGTCAGGGGAGTAGGATAATCACCTGTATTTATCAGAAGTGTAATATCTTTTTGAATATCTGCATAATTTTTTCCTCTTGTAAGGACGGCTAACTGATGAATCTGGGAATCATTTAATCCGGATCCATTCTTTTGTATAAAATCTTTCCGCTTTGCAAAGTACTTTTTCTCTTCCTTTTTCATGTCTCTCCTCAGTTGGAAACACTTCAAAAAGTTGGAAGGATTGGACCCTGTAGTAAATACCATATCGAACCTAGGATTAAGCTGTTTCAGATCCTTAAAAAAAAGATTCAGGTCATACACATGTTCGATAAGATCCGTAGCAATCAAATGAGTAGGAAGAACATTCTGATCTTTGAGGAAAGCTTTCAGTTCTTTGGAATTTCCCTGAATAATATAGTCAGGCCCGAAACCTAAAAGTTTTGTGAATGTACGAATGGTGTGTACGGAAGAGGGGTTATAATCGCAGTAAGCGACTTGGCATCCGAGGCTTTTAAGAAATAAACTCAAGAAGCCATGTCCTCCGCCAAAGTCAACAATAATACTTTTATTTGTAATAGTTTTTAGTTTGGAAAAAGCTTCGATGTATATTTGAAAGAGATATTCTAAATAAGGGAATATTCTTTGAATGTATTCTTTATTGTATTCGCTGATATCCAGATCCTGAAATGGAAGCTCTCTTATCTTTTGGATACACTCCGAAGCTTTTTCATCTAACAAATCGATATTCAATGTATTATCAGGGACTCTCACTGTTATTTTAACAACATTCCTTCCGCTACTTCATCTGCTTTCGCTTTCCCTTGTAATTTCGCAACCAATGCTAAAGCAAATTCCGCAGCGAAGCCAGGTCCGCGACCGGTAGTTATTTTTCCATCTTCGACCACTCCGCTTTCTACGAATTGTGCTCCTGTTAATTGAGATTCAAAACCGGGATAAGCAGTGGCTTTCTTGCCCTGCAACAAATCCAATCCACCTAAAACCAACGGAGCAGCACATATCGCAGCAATCTCTTTTCCTTCGGTACTGTATTTCCTGATAAGAGACTTTAATCCTTCATGAGCATTCAGGTTACTTGCCCCGGGCATACCTCCGGGCAACACAACCATAGCCCCTTCTGAAAAATCTACTTCATCAAATAACTTATCTGCAATTACAGGAACATTATGAGCTCCCGTTACCTGATTTTCTCCGGTAACCGATACCGTTGTTACATCTAACTCACCGCGACGTAACACATCAATAATACTCACTGCTTCTATTTCTTCGAAGCCATTGGCTAAAAAAACAAATACTTTCTTCATAATTACGAATTTTATGTGTTAGACTGGGAAGTTGAAATGAAAGATCCAAAAGAATTTTCATCCTGAAACCCCATCTGAAATTATTTAAGTGAATATCTGTAAGTGATCGACCCAATTTGATTCTGAGTTCCTGTAATTGTATTGAACTTCGTTTTCCTCGCAGCTTCCAATGCAGACCTACGCATATTCGCGTTCTCAATATTCGTACCTCTCAATCTTATCTCCGCATTAATTACATTCCCTCGAGGATCCACGGTTATTTCCACTACAATAGTACCTTCTTCCTGAGCTACATAAGAAGGTCTTTGTAAACCACCGGCTCCCAGCGAGCGGCCACTAAGGTCAAAGTCTCCGACTCCTCCGACTCCAGTATAGGACCCGGTAGGAGCATTTCCTTCGTTACTTCCTTGGTTACCTACCCCTGCCGTTGCCGTACCTTCGTTGCCCTGAGGAGTATCACCCGCACCGAAAGCGCCTGCCATCTGCTGATTGATAGCGTCTCTCTGCCGCTGCTCTTCTTCGGCCTGCCGTCTTTGTTCATCGGCTATTCGTTTGCGTTCCGCATCGGCTCTCTGCTGCTCGATCTTTTCTTTGTCCTCGGCTTCTATAGCTACAGTGTGCTCGTTTTCCTGGGTTATTACCGGAGGAGACTCCGACTGTTGCGGATACTCGACAGGCGGACTGATATCTTCCATGGGTATTTGCCGGTTCTCACTTTCTGCACGCGGCTCAAAAGTGCCTGCAGCTAAATCTACCGTTCCGAAATTAACCAGTATCCCCTCTTCTTCTGCTTTTACCTGAGTATGCAAGAAAGTAAAATATAAGATAAGAAGAAGGATCAGACAGAACAGAGCTGAACCCGAAAAACCTATTATTTCCTCTTTTGTTATTTTCATTTCGGACGTGTTACCAAAATCATTCTGAAATTATTCTGATTGGCCAGATCTAATATTTTTACCACTTCAGCATAGGGAATTGTTTCGTCGGCATACAATGCGACATACATTTCCGGATCTTTGTTATAACTTTCCTGTAAGAAAGGCGTAATTTCATCAAAACTCACCTGCGTTTCCCTCTCATTGCCGTAAGCGACATAATAATTCAGCCGGTCGTCTATGGTTACCCTTGTTAACGGCTTAGCCGATGTTTGTTGTGCGCTCTGCGGTAAAATAACTTTTATTGCATTAGGCACTACAAAGGTGGAGGTAATCATGAAAAATATGAGTAACAGGAAAATCATATCCGTCATAGAAGCCATACTGAATTCAGCACTTATTTTTCTTCTTCTTCTCAATGCCATGACCGCTTATTTTGTAGGTTCATTCAGTAAATCCATAAAATCCATTGTTCTCGTTTCCATCTTTGTAATCACATTATCCACTTTAGCAACCAGGAAATTGTATGCAAACAGAGCGATAATACCGACAATAAGACCGGCCACAGTAGTAACCAAAGCCTCGTAAATACCGGACGACAATAGAGTTATATCCACATTATTTCCTGCGTTAGCCATATCAAAGAAGGCCCTTACCATTCCTGTTACGGTTCCTAAGAAACCGATCATAGGAGCTCCTGCCGCTGTGGTAGCGATCCATGCAAATCCTTTTTCCAGCTTCGCAACCTCAATATTCCCCACATTTTCAATGGCTACCAGGATATCATTCATCGGACGTCCCAACCGCTGAATACCTTTCAGGATCATGCGGGAATAAGGAGTATCTGTTGACTGGCACAGTTTCTCGGCCGACTTAATATTACCTTCATGGATGTAATCTTTTATTCTATCCATAAAAGTATCGTCTTCTTTTGCCGCTTTATTGATAACCAATATTCTTTCAATAAAAAAACCGATAGCGATAAAAAGTAAAAGAACGATGGGTATCATCAACCATCCGCCCTTCATTGCAAGTTCGAGAACGTTCATTTTAACTTCTGTGACCTGCGGGGTGAGCATCTCGGTTGCATTCGCAGCTACATTTGAAAGATCTTCCTGGATAAAAAGTAATGGATTCATTGTCGCTTATAATTTTTAATTTTTAACTCTGTTCTTAAATAAATAATTAATTTTGTATGTTATATAGGTA
>JAJBTS010000317.1 GCA_020860885.1 Bacteroidales bacterium | reverse complement strand
GTCTTATTCCATAGAAGGAATAAAAGAGGCTGATCCGATGGCTCTGGAACTGTTGCAAACCGTTTTTGACTCCTCTGTAAATAAGAGTAATTTTAAGATCACTATAGGTCAGAAAGGAGACGCTTCTGTAAAATCCTTTTCAAAAGAAATTCCCGATAAAGCGGAAGGTTATTACCTGCAGATTACGCCTAAGCAGATCGTATTGGCGGGATCGGACGGACGGGGAACATTTTATGCTGTTCAAACTTTACTGCAATTAATAAATTCAGGGACTCTTCCCGAAGTAATGATCCGGGATTATCCGGATATTCTGTTCCGAGGAGTGGTAGAAGGCTTTTATGGCGCTCCCTGGAGTTTCGAAGACCGTTTAAGACAAATTGAGTTTTATGGGAAAACAAAATTGAATACTTATATATACGGTCCGAAAGATGATCCTTACCACAGTTCTCCTCACTGGAGGGAACCTTATCCGGACGATGAAGCGGATAAAATACGGCGTTTGGTGGATGCCTCTGCGAAGAGCAAAGTGGATTTTGTCTGGGCTATTCACCCCGGGAAGGATATTCAATGGACGGATGCGGATAGGGAAGCTATACTAAATAAGTTTGAATATATGTACCAATTAGGGGTACGTTCTTTTGCGGTATTTTTTGACGATATATCGGGAGTGGGAACGGATCCTCAGAAACAGGCGGAGTTATTGAATTATCTGGATGACCGGTTTATTTCACAGAAAAAGGATGTAACTCCTCTCATCATGTGCCCTACAGAGTACAACAAAAGCTGGTCAAACCCGGAGAAGGGTTATCTGAAGACCTTAGGAAGTAAATTGAATTCTTCCATACATATTATGTGGACGGGCGACCGGGTAATTGCCGAAATCACCGAACCGAGTGTTCATTGGATCAATGAGCAAATCGGTCGTCCGGCTTATATCTGGTGGAATTTTCCCGTGTCGGATTATGTCCGGGATCATTTGTTGATGGGACGTGTCTATGGAAATGATCTGACGATAGGGAATCTGGTTTCCGGTTTTGTCGCTAATCCTATGGAGCGGGCAGAGGCTTCTAAGGTTGCTATCTTTTCTGTCGCGGATTATACCTGGAACCTGCGTTCTTTTGATAGTCAGCAATCGTGGGAAAAGGGTATCCGATCTTTAATGCCTTTATCCTACAAAGCATTGTATAAGTTTTCTCAACACAATTCGGATCTGGGAAAAAACGGGCATGGCTTTCGCCGGGAGGAATCCGCAGATATTGCGCCTGCTGTGAAAAAGGTTACCGAAGGAATACAATCGGGTAACATTCAGCTGCACAAACAGGAGCTTGAATCTATAAGGAAAGAATTTGAAGAGATTATAGAGTCGGCCGATCTGTTACTGGCGAGTACAGACAATGGAATTTTGATAAAAGAAATAGAACCCTGGATCTATCAATTTAAAAATATGGGAGAAACAGGAACAAATACTCTCAAATTGTACGATGCTTTTGTAAAAAAAGATACAAGCAATTTTATGGATAAATATGAGTATGTAAAAGCGCTCCGTAAAATCAATTACAACATTGATAAATCTTACAACCAGAATCCTTACCAGCCGGGAGTAAAAACGGGGTCTCTGGTCTTACAGCCGTTTATCGATGATTTCTTTGAATATCTGGTAGAGGCTTACAACCGGCAATGGAATACTTCCCTGGATAAAGTTTTATCTTATAATCCTTATAAGCTAAGCGGAACAGTTGCACAAATTAAAAATCTACCTGTCCAGTCTAAATTGAACCGTATCTCTATTGCTCCGGTGAATGAAGTGGTTCATTGGGGAAAAGAGGAATATATCCAGCTGGAGATGGATGACGAATATGTGTTGCATACATTAAGAATAAATGTCGAACCTGTATCGCAACATGCGTGGATGAAGGTTGAAATATCTCCCGATGGCAAGTCCTGGAAAACCGTGAAGATTTCTATGGATCAGACTCCAATAGTAGCTATGTTAAATCCTATGAAGGCTAAATATCTCCGTTTTACAAACAAAGAAACGGATCAGGAGATTCATTTTAAAGGATTGGAATTAACTTTGGAAACGGAATCCCGCAAATGAAAGAACGCGGATGGTTCGTTTTAATTTCTTATATACGTATTGAAAATCTAATATATTCATATCTGTTAAATCGATTGTCATGAAAAAAAGATTCAAGCCTTTACATGCCACTCCTGCCTTTTTACTGGCTTTTGCTGCGGCATGTACTCCGGAAGCGACACCGCCCAATGTGATCGTTATTCTTGCCGACGATATTGGTTACGGCGATTTAAGTTGCAACGGGGAGACAACCATCCATACTCCCAATGTGGACAAACTGGCGGAAAACGGAGTCCGCTTTACCGATGCTCACGCAGTAGCTTCGACCAGTACTCCTTCCCGCTATTCTTTACTGACCGGTCATTATGCCTGGAGAAGGAACGATACGGGTATTGCGACAGGAGATGCCGGAATGATCATTCGTCCGGAGCAAACCACCATTGCCGACCTGTTCAGGGACAACGGATACGCTACGGCTGCAGTCGGTAAGTGGCATCTGGGATTGGGGGAGACTACCGGATCGCAGGATTGGAATGGTTTTATTACTCCGGGTCCTTCGGACATCGGTTTTGATTATTCTTACATCATGGCAGCTACCGGAGACCGGGTTCCTTGTGTTTATGTAGAAGATCAACGGGTAGTAAATCTGGATACGAACGATCCTATTGCTGTCAGCTACAAAGACTCTTTCCCGGGAGAACCTTTGGGTAGAAATCATCCGGAATTATTATACATTCAGAAACCCAGTCATGGCCACGATATGGCCATTGTGAACGGTATTTCAAGGATAGGGTATATGAAAGGAGGCAAACAGGCTTTGTGGATGGATGAGAATATAGCGGATAGTATTACCCATAAAGCGGTACAGTTTATAGAACGAAATCACGATAAACCCTTCTTCCTGTATTTTGCAACCAACGATATTCATGTGCCGAGAGTTCCGCATCCCCGCTTCGCCGGTAAAAGCGGTATGGGGCCGAGAGGAGATGCTATTCTGGAATTCGATTGGAGTGTGGCTCAGATCATGGCTGCATTGGAAAAGCACGGACTGACAGAAAATACATTGATAATACTAACCAGCGATAACGGACCGGTAGTAGACGATGGCTATCAGGACCAGGCCGTGGAATTGTTGGGCGATCATCGTCCGTGGGGTGAGTTCCGGGGAGGGAAGTACAGCAATTTTGAAGCCGGTACCCGCGTTCCCTTTATTGTACACTGGCCTAAGAAAATAAAATGGGATGTTTCCGATGCTTTGGTTTCTCATATCGATATGTTTGCTTCCCTGGCAAAACTGATTGATAAGCCTGTTCCGGAAGGAACTGCGGTGGATAGCCAGGATCAGTTGGCAGCTTTGTTGGGCGAAGATAAGAAAGGCCGGGATTACGTGATAGAAAAAGCAGGATCTATTTCCGTTACCACAGGCGAATGGAAATACATTGCTCCAAACAATGGAGCTGCTTATAGCCGTTGGACAAATACGGAACTGGGAAACGACAAACAGCCTCAGTTGTATAATCTTTCGGAAGACATCGGTGAAAAGAACAACGTAGCGGAAGAATATCCCGAAAAAGTGAATGAATTGATGAATATCCTCGAACGTGAAAAAAATAAATAGGTTGTTTAAAGTTATCTGAACAGTTTGGTAGTTACTGAAAGGTTGCCCTGAAATTTAATTTTTCATTATTTAGCCCCCGTATTATCTTCCCGTTGGGTCGATGATTGGGGGCTAACAGTTTTTTACTTCTTTATCACTGTAATTTCGGATCCTATTTTGCATTCGAATCCTTTATCAAGCACCACCTCCTTTTCGGCATCGAAAGTAACTTTCGCATTGTTGCTGATAACCACGTCTCCTTGAGAAACCGTGGTGGTAACCGAATTTCCTACATAGATGTTCCTTCCCGAGTAAGTACGCTGGCTTCTTATTTCTTCATTCTGGATAAATACATCCCGGTTGTAATCTTTTATGCTTCCGTTTCCGGATATCGGGTAAGAGAAAAGGGAATTAGAGCAGGAAGACGACAGCGGGCTTCCCGCCAGGTATCCCGACATTAAGTTCAGGCAGCTTTCTTTATCGGCCAGATGGATCACTGCCGATGGTTCTATGCAGATCCGTCCTCCTGATTTTACCGTAATGCTGTGGTTTCCCGAAATAGTTAATTGTTCTTTGATCAGGAGGGTTCCGCCGCTTTCTACCACGACATTGTAATCGTTGATGGAAGTAGCGTTTATTTCCAGTACTCCGCCGGACTTTACCGTTATGCCTTTCCAGTCGTTTTTGATGGAACGGATAGTGGAATTATTGAGGACCAATTTGCCGAGCACCTCAATGTTCCCCTGGTAAGGCATCGTCATTTCACAGGGAAAAGTAAGGGTTGCGTTCCTGTTGATTTTCAAACTGCTGTACAACCTCATATTGTGCCAGGTATCGGTCCCGTTGATTTCTTTTATTCCTATGTATACGCTGTCCGGGACAAAGGTCCTCAGACTGGTTAAGGAAAGTGCGGCATGGATCCTGCCCACTTCGCTGGGCGGTAAATAATTGCGGGGAGAGTATCCGGATTGGGACATAATACTGACATGACATTCATTTCTACCATGGTGAGGGTCTGCCTCATGACGAAGTGCGAGAGAATGTCCTATCTCATGGGCAATTCCCCGTCTTGCCCCATCTATGAAATACCATTTGAATGTATTTTCCCAGGTCCTTCCTTCTTCATCGTCTTCGGGTTTTATATATTTGAACCACCAGTAAGCGGCATAGTTCCCCGGCATATGCACTCTAGAGGACTGAATATAATTATCTGTAGATGGCTGTTGAGAACATGCCATGGCGTTTCCCCCGAGTTCCCTTGTATTCTGCAGTTCGACCAGGTTCCTGTAAACGGTCGCATTCTCGGTAAAGTAAATATTAATGCCCCTGGGAATGTTGGGATTATTGACTACCCGGTTGTCTATGTTATTCAGGTACCAGGATGGTTGATCCGGGCATAATTGGCCGGACCTGTCGTTGTTCCATCCGTAGGTATCGCGTATATATACCCTGTTAACGATAAATTTGATCCGGACATCAGGAATAAAGTCTGTTCCTTTGTAGCATTTGGGATCGTCTGTCCGTACCAATTGGGCATACGTCCGGTTCATCCCTTCGACCACCTGGTCGAATAGTTCCTGGTGTTCGGGATCGTTTTCCTGGAATCCTCCGGAGCCATCGTCGCGCTGCATAAAAATGAAATTTACCCGTATGGGAATGATGGGTTGGCCGGCATGCGGTTTGAATTTTTCGTCGTAAATTCTTGAACTTTGAGGTAGCACATAGCAGGTTGAAGAATTCCTCATGCTTGAAGTGTCACTATCCTGCTGGCAGTCTTCACATTCGTGCATCCCACATTCAATTTCCCAATAAGGGTTTTGGGCCAGGCTTTTCAACGATAAGAATAAGCAAAAGATAACAATATATGGGTTTTTCATAAGGTATTTGTTTTAATCAGTTTATGGTATTGAATTCCATCCGTAGTTTCTATTTGTAATATATAAATTCCCGATGGAAGCTCCGAACAATCCACCGAATCTATGTTCCCATCCACTGTTTTGACTTTTTTTCCTTCGTAAGAGAACAACCGGGTTTGCTTTATTTGCTTTCCAGAAGAATTGTTTATGAAAAACACATCCTGTACCGGATTGGGGTATGTTGTTATGGCAAGGTCCGCAGAAGGATGATGAATACTTACCCCGTCATTTTCTTCTTTTCCAAAAGCCACATAGAAAGTCCGGAAGGTAATGGATCCCTCTTCATCAGAAAAGGTATGTTCTATCTTAGACATACCTTCGTAAGGTTCTCCAATGATAAGAGTATCCGAATCTTTCAGGTATTCTTTAAATGTGCAATACCCTGAATCAAACCATAGATCTACAGCCCAATCTGTTATTAAGCTGTGATCGCGTTCCGGATAATCGAAAAGTGATTTCTCCCAGTTTACCTTGACGGGTAACGACTCGTAAGGCAGGATAATGGGTATGGCATGGCTTTCCATATGTCCCTCGGTTACGGGTACAATTTGCTTTTTCAGGTAGAATTCTTCTCCCCAATTTGTTGAATAATAAAAACGATGGATAATAAATGCCTGGAACTTATCCGGACTGCGTGGGGTTTTGTAGTCTACTTCCCCGAATGTTTCATCAATACTTTGGGTGGCTAACGGATCATATCCCAACACCAGTGTGTCTTTTTCTCCCTGCGCCGATTCGAAATACAGCTGGAAAGAAAACTGCTGAGCGAAAACGGGCATACACAATGCGGTTATTATTAAAAAGGTAATTGTTTTTTTCATGATGTTTTTTATTTGGTTAATATCATTCGTTTGGTGTCAATTTCATGTCCGTCGACAACCAGGGTATAGAGGTACATGCCTGCATCCAAAGTAGATCCTTGCAGTACTACAGAGTTATTCCCCGAAGAAGTATTTATTTTCTTAAGCATTTTCCCCTGCATGTCAAAGATACCGATAAATGCTTCTTTAGCGTTTACAGGCAGGTCATAACAGATCTCTGTGGTTTCCGCAAAAGGGTTGGGAGTGTTCTAGTAAAGCTTGCATCCGTGTAATTCCAGGGTTGGTAGATGAGTCGCCGTTGTATTATCCCCTGTTCCGGAAGAACGCACGCCGGGGTAAGATCCTTTGGTATTCAGGCCTGCATATTCCCGTAACTCCTCTATTTGTACCTGTTGCTCTTTCATGGCTTCGATAAGCAATCCGACCAGTTCGGGGTAAGAAACGGCTTTTTTCCCGTCGTGGGTGGTTCGTACGGCTTCCGGGACAACCGCTTCCACTTCCTGTGCTACTACGCCTATCCGTTTCCTTTCGGTTTCCTTGTTCATTTGTGCGATAACCGCCGGGGAGAGTGCGGCCAGGGCTTTTTCCTCCGCGGATTGGGATAAGTTGGCGGCTAATTTTATGGGTTCCTTCTTATCGTAAACAGACTGGAAAGTCACTCCCCTGAGTTGCATTATTTTCTGTAGGGGATCCTGGATCGTTTCGATATTTTTTTTGGTAGATACGTCCGAAGTGATAAATAATCCTTTGGAATAGATCTCACCATTGCCCTGTATGTAACAGGTTTTTGTATTGGGCCCGTTCCAGATCGCGTAAGCGGCAGTCCGGTCCCTGTATACGATAGATTTTTGTGCATCTCCCATATCGTAATCGTGATGGACATAAGTTGCGATAGCCAGATTTTCGCTGAATATGGAAAATGCATGCCGGAAAGCAGTTGCATCGTAATTATGCCGGGTTAAGTCACCAATGGCGACCTGTCCCTGGCTATTGATCCTTAGTCCTTTGGCATTCAAGCCACCGCGTATGAAATAAAGGATGTTGTTGATCCTGAAGATGCGGGCCGATGTCCCTCCTTTACTTGTGTCGAAAAAGGAGATACCTTCTGTTATCCCGTCTGTTCCTAACTGCAGTCTTCCATAGTCATAGGGATGATCGTTTCCAATTTGTGCGCGCCCGGTCGACTTGATTTTGATCTGGGCATTCAGGGATAAGGAACAAAGACAGCTGAAGCTGAGTAGTAGTAAAC
>JAJBTS010000321.1 GCA_020860885.1 Bacteroidales bacterium | reverse complement strand
CTTAATTACTTATCATGGAAGTAAAAGATCTGAAACCGAATGAGATTTGGACTTTCTTTGACCAAATTACTAAGATTCCGCGACCTTCGAAAAAAGAAGAGAAAATAGTCAATTTTCTGCTTGAATTTGCTCAAAAACATCAGTTAGAGGTAAAGACAGATAAAGCTCTGAATGTGCTTATCAAGAAGCCGGCTACTCCGGGAAAAGAAAACCTTAAAACACTTATTTTACAGTCTCACGTAGATATGGTTTGTGAAAAGAACAACGATATCCGGTTTAATTTTGATACCGATCCTATTCAAACATACGTAGAGGATGATTGGGTGAAAGCAAAAGGTACTACCTTAGGAGCGGACGATGGCATTGGCGTAGCTGCAACAATGGCTATCCTCGCATCGGAAGAAATAGAGCATGGCCCTTTGGTAGCTCTTTTTACTACCGATGAAGAGACTGGATTGAATGGAGCCAATAGTTTATCTCCTGATTTCCTTCAAGGGGATATCCTGCTAAATCTGGATAATGAAGACTGGGGTGAATTCTGTATCGGCTGCGCCGGAGGAAAAAATACTTTAGGAACTTTTACTTATGAAGAGGTATATGCTCCGAAAAATTATTTTTGGTTTGAAGTATCTGTTTCGGATTTAAAAGGAGGGCATTCGGGTAGTGATATCCATAAAGAATTGGGAAATGCGAATAAAATACTTGCCCGGTATTTATATTCGTTAATGAAAGAGGCTCCGATCTCTTTGTCCGCAATTGATGGAGGCAATCTGCATAATGCCATAGCCCGGGAAGCAAAGGCTGTGGTAGGTATACCTTTGGCTTTTAAAGAAAAAACAAGTGTTTTACTGAATATTTTACAAGCCGATTTATTGAATGAACTTCCGTCTGAAGACAGAGCGGTAAAATTAAATATACAATCGACAGATGCTCCTGCGACCAGTATGGATAGTAAAACAGCAAATAATTTGATTATGGCTCTGTATGCACTTCCACACGGAGTAATGGGATGGAGTTTTGATATGCCGGGAACGGTTGAAACGTCTACCAATCTGGCATCCGTTAAAATGCAGGAAGGCCATAAAATCCTCGTTACTACCAGTCAAAGAAGTTCCGCAAATTCATCCAAAGAAAATATATCGGATATGGTTTCTGCAACCTTTAAGTTAGCAGGAGCAGAAGTGCGTTCTACGGATGGCTACCCGGGTTGGAAACCAAATCCGGATTCACCCATCCTTCGCGTTTCCGAAAAAGTTTATGAAGAGATGACCGGAGAGAAGCCTCGTGTTATCTCTATTCACGCCGGTTTGGAATGTGGGTTGTTCATTGAGAAGAATCCGGAATTAGATGCTATCTCTTGTGGACCTACCATTACAGGAGCTCATTCTCCCGATGAGAAAATAAAAATTTCCACCGTAGAGAAATGGTGGGATTTCCTGGTTAATCTGTTGAAAGAAATTCCTTCCAAATAGTATAAGCACATACAATCTTTTACTTGTGCCACATAAAAAATCATCGGTGTAATTTTCTAAAATGGGACTCCCATTTTAGATTTTCGCACGGACGAAAATTTATAAACCTTTCGTCCATGGAAATTGCTTTTGCTGAAGTTACAATAAAATACATGTAACCGCGTTTTTATCCATAGTATTAACTTTGTATTTATGCGTAGTCTGAATTTGATATTGTTAATTCCTGTTGTCCTGATGCTTATGTCTGTTTTGTATTCCTGTGACGATGGCTTTGAAGATTATTCTTCCAACCCCAACGATCGTCTTACTTTTTCTACAGATACTATAGCTTTCAATACGATCATCTCAACAATAAATACTCCGTTTAAAACTTTTAAGGTCTACAACAGGAACTCCAAAGATTTGCTTATCTCTTCTGTTTCTATGGAAAAGGGGCAAGAGAGTAGTTTTAAGATCAATGTAGATGGAAGAGCGGGTTATACTTTTAATAACATAGAGATCCGTGCCAATGACAGCATATTCGTCTTTGTTGATGCTAAACCTGCGGAAACCGGAGGAGATACTCCTAAATATCTAACGGATTACATAGTATTTCAGACGAATGGGCAGGTTCAGAAAGTGTTGTTGGAAGCTTCCGCGCAGGATGCTTTTATATGGAAAGGAGCTGTTATAGAATCTGATTCGATAGTAAGCAATGAAAAACCTTATGTTATTTATGATAGTTTGGTTGTCGGAAAAAATGCTGTATTGACGATTCCCGAAGGTACTGTTTTTTACATGCATGGAGGGTCTTATATACATATAAAAGGAATGATCAAAGCGAAAGGGGTTCAGGAGAAACCGATTATTATCCGAGGAGACCGTTTTGACCAGATGGTAAATATTCCTTATGATCTTATTCCCGGCCAATGGCAAGGAATAAGCTTTGCTGAAGATAGTTACGGAAATGAATTTGAATATGTGCATATGCGGAATGGAAATTATGGAATGGATTTTTTACCTTCGGATGCCTCGCAGACAAAAATAACCCTTAAGAATGTGGTTATGACGAATTTTAAAGGGTTACTTATTAATTCTGTTAACTGCAATATCCTGGCTGAAAACTGTGAGTTTAGTAATGCCCAAAGAGCATTGTTAAACCTGGAGGGAGGAATTTATTCCTTTACTCATTGTACTATTGCAAATCATTATTTTAGTAGCAATGAATACGGATGGGGAACTTCCAACAATGAAACCGTAATACTTAAGAATAAAAATATAATTGAAAAGGACCAGAAAATTGATTCTGTTTTTTATCCTTTACAAGCCTCTTTTTATAATTCTCTCATTTGGGGAAGCAAAGATAAGTCAACTTCGAGAATTTCAATAAGTAAGAGTAATGGGTATGACCTTTCTTATTTGTTCGAAAATTGCCTTATTCCTAATGGAGAAAACGACAATCCGGAAGAAGGTGGTGCTACTGTGATCAATTGTATTATTGGAAAATCTCCGGAATTCAAAACAATACTCACCGGAGAAAGTGGGAAAGTGGAATTTATGTATGATTTCCGACTCACAGAAGAATCTCCCGCACGGAACGTAGCCAGCCGGTTCGTTGCAGAGACAGTACCTCTGGATATAAATGGAATCGATCGTTTTCAGGATGAAGGGCCTGATATAGGTGTCTATGAATGGCAAAAAGAACCGGAAGAGACCGGGCAATAAATACGAGTTTGTAAATAAATATGAAACCAATCCTTAGCTTTTTAGTAATCTTCTTTTTCTTAGCGACTTTCTCTCAAGCTCAAAACTCATTCAGGGTTATGTTTTATAATGTGGAAAATCTTTTTGATACAACGGATAATCCGGATACTGAAGATAATGAGTTTACCCCGGAAGGAACTCGGCATTGGACTAAGAAACGCTATTACCGGAAAATTAATAATATAGCAAAAGTAATCACTTCCATCGGTGAATGGAGTTATCCGGCACTTGTGGGTTTGTGTGAAGTCGAAAACGATCATGTATTAAAATACCTTACTCGTTATTCTCCTATTAAAAATGCCGAATATCGTTATCTTATCACAGAATCTCAGGATGTACGCGGGATTAATGTTGCGTTATTGTATCAGAGAGATCGGTTTCGCTATATAGAGCATAGTTCCGTCCGGTTGTCTTTTCCGGATGATAAAGACAAGAAAACCCGGGATATCCTGCATGTCTCCGGGATCATTATTACTCAGGATACATTGGATGTATTTATCTGCCATTTTCCTTCCAGAAGAGGAGGTGCTCAAAATACAGAATCAGACAGGGTTTATGCTGCATCCGTTCTGAAGCAAAAAACAGATAGTTTATTTAATGCAAGGAAAAATGCAAATATAATTATTATGGGGGATTTCAATGATGAACCCTCTGATAAAAGTATGACGGATGGTTTAAAAGCCTATCCTTTGGGAGACACTATTACTACAAAAAGACTATACAATTTATTTCTATCATTAGAAAAGAAGAGTAGGATTGGAAGCTATAAATATCAGGGAGATTGGAACTTATTAGATCAGATTATCGTATCGGGAAATCTATTAATGGGTGATCAGGATTTCTGTATTCATCCGGAAACAGTACAAATATTCCAGCCTGATTTTCTTTTTACTCCCGATATTGTTCAGGGAGGAAAAAGACCGAAAAAAACGTTTCACGGATATAAATATGAGGGAGGTTTCAGCGATCATTTGCCTGTAGCCGTTGATTTTATCAGTAAACAGTAAACAATGAACAGCCACCAATTAACAGTAAGCAGTTAATAAAAATAGTGATAAGGATTGCCACCCCGTTGCGAAGAGTATTTACCCCTGTTCGCGAAGAGCATCCCGACGGGTTCGCGGAGAGTATTAACACCCCGTCGCGATAAGTATCTCGAAGGGGTCGCAATACTTACCGCGGGAGGGTAGCGAAGAGTATTTCGGAGGGGTAGTGATACTTATCGCAAAAAGGTGACGAAAAGCATTAAGGAAGGGTAAGAACGATTTCAAGAGAGAAGTAAATAGGCTTCCGGGAATTTATTAATTATTTGGGAATGTATTCCGGATAGTAGTCCGCCGGAAAGAGAATAAAAAGGGGCTGTTCGGTTTTCCGGACAGCCCCTCTTAAAAGTATATATTATGCAATTTATTCCGCGTCTTGTTGCGCTTCGTATTCCTTAAGTAATTTATCCTGTACGTCACTTGGAACCAATTCGTAGGCGGCAAATTTCATGGTGAATGAAGCCCGGCCTCCTGTGATGGAGCTTAAAGAAGTGGAGTAATTACTCATTTCCTTCAAAGGAACTTTAGCCATGAGCTTTTCATATCCTTTCTCAGACGACATACCCATGATCATAGCCCTACGACCTTGCAAATCACCCATTACATCTCCCATATATTCGGCAGGTAGTGATACTTCCACGTCGTAAACAGGCTCAAGAATCTTTGGACCTGCATTTTTGAACGCTTCTGAGAATGCATTTCGACCGGCAAGCATGAAAGAAATTTCATTGGAGTCTACCGGGTGCATTTTGCCATCGTAAACGATCACTCTCACATCCCGTGCATAAGAACCTGTCAATGGACCTTGCTCCATTCTTCCCATAATACCTTTAAGGATAGCAGGTAAGAAACGAGTATCAATGGATCCTCCGACAATAGAGTTAACAAAAACCAGTTTACCTCCCCATTCCAGCGGATGTTCCTGAACATCACGGGCTTGTATTTTGAATTCCTGCCCGTTGAATTTGTATATTTCAGGCATAGGCATACCTTCCTGATAAGGCTCTATGATCAGATGTACTTCACCGAATTGTCCTGCGCCTCCCGATTGTTTTTTATGCCTGTAATCAGCACGTGCCGCTTTTGTTATTGTTTCGCGATAGGGAATTTTAGTTTCGGAAAACTCAATAGGCAGTTTGTCGTTGTTTTCAATCCTCCATTTTAATGTTTTCAAATGGAATTCACCCTGGCCTGAAAGGATAGTCTGACGCAATTCTTTTGATTGTTCGACTACCCAGGTAGGATCTTCCGACCGCATACGGTTCAGGATTTCCATCAGTTTTTCGGAGTCGGATTCGTTGACCGCTTTAATAGCGCGGCGATATTTCGAATTTGGATATTTAATAAAATCAAATTTATTGTCTGCGCCCTTTCCATTCAGGGTATTCCCGGTATTCACATCTTTCAGTTTCACGGTTGCTCCGATGTCTCCAGCCTGCAATTCAGGAACTTCCATCCTGTTTTGTCCGGCTACGGCAAATAATTGGGCGATGCGTTCTTTAGAACCTCTGTCTTCGTTTAACAGGTCGTCTCCGGTTTTGATGGTACCGGACATAACTTTGAAATAAGAAACACGGCCAATATGGGGTTCAACGGTTGTTTTAAAAACGAATACGCTTGTAGGAGCTTTCGGATCCACAGCGATATCTTTTCCTTCCGTATTTTTGTAAGGAGGCATTTCTTCCACTGTAGGAACATTATTTCCCAGGAATTCCATTAAACGTCTTACACCCATATCTTTTCCTGCAGACGCACAGATAACAGGGAACATTCCACGGGAAAGTAATCCTTTGCGTATTCCTTCCCTCATTTCGTCTTCCGTAAGACTGCCCTGATCGAAAAATTTCTCCATCAATCCTTCATCATTTTCGGCAGCCGATTCAACTAAAGCATTGTGAAGATCCTGTGCTTTATCCATTTCAGAAGCAGGAATTTCAAGAACTTCAGGGGCTCCTCCTTCGGGTTTCCATTGGTACATCTTCATTTTTAAGACATCCACCATCTGGTAAAAGCTTTGCCCCGTCTGTATCGGATACTGGATCTGAACTACTTTCCCTCCGTAAGTTTCTTTTAACTGAGTAATTACTTTGTCATAATCCGCATTGTCTTTATCCAGTTGATTGATGAGGAAAATTACCGGCTTACTTAATTGTTCTGTATAACGGAACATGTTGATGGTTCCTACTTCAACACCGTATTGGGCATTGAGAACCATCAGAGCCGTATCGGTAACATTCAATGCTGCAACAGCGCCTCCGGCAAAATCGTCAGAACCGGGACAATCAATAAAATTCAGTTTCTTATTATTCCATTCTACACTTAAGAGAGTAGAGAATACAGAATAACCGTATTCTTTCTCCACAGGAAAATAATCAGAAACCGTATTTTTTCCTTCTACTGTCCCTCTGCGTTTTATAACTCCACTCTCGAAGAGCATAGCTTCAGCGAGAGTGGTTTTACCAGAGCCAGAACTACCGATCAAAGCGATGTTCTTAATTTTATTTGTTTGATATACTTTCATGATATCCAAATATTAGGTTTAACAATAAATATCGGTTTGTGTTTTCTAAAATTTTCGCAAATTATAAAAAAAGAAGGATTTGATCAACCGTTTGTATATGCTCTACAACATATAATTCGTTTTTTATCGAGGTATTAGCTCCTGCAATCTCTCTTGTAACAAGACCGGATCACTCAATGCATCTATGCCGACGAATAATATCATACCAATCACATATACCAGAAACAGGACAGATAAAATAAGTCCGATTATGGCACATATTTTTCCTGCATTCATATTGCTGTAGGAACTTTGTGTATAAAGAGACGGATTTTGAATATACTGCTCTTTTGCACTTTTAGATAATACTAAAGCTATAATACCGCAAACGAGGCCGGGAAGCCCATAGCAGCAGCATCCGATAATAGAGAGTATTCCCAAAACTAATATTACTGTTGCATTGGGAAGAGGAACCTGAGGTTGATTAAAATTGTTTTCAAAAGAAAAATTAGTATTTGTTTCCATAATCAAAATATTTTATGAGTTATTATTTTATATAGGTAGGAAATCATAATAATTGCAGTACAAGCTATATATCCCCATTTTATTATTAAAGATCCGTATCTGAAATCTAATTTAATATGAAGAGCTGTATAGCTTAATAAAACAATTATAGGAATTGTAGCAGGGTATAAGGCAAAGCTTTTTGTGAAATCGCCTTCTAAAAGAGCCAGGATACTCCTCTGCAATCCGCATCCGGGACAATCCATATGAAAAAGATGTTTCGAAGGACATGTTAATAAATGTTCCTTCAACCATTCCAATATGAAATTCCAGACAGACATAAAGAGATTAAATATTATATTGATCTATAATTGTTCCGGGATTTGCTAAAACTGCCCATCCCAGTGTAAATATAAGAACCATGGTAAATAGCAGAAGGATGATAGACAGTATCAGTGAAATAATTGCACAGGTTTTACCGGCCTGCATATTTTTATAAGATGATTCGGTAAATCGTTCCGGATTTGATACATACAGATCGTTTGCATTCTTGGATAGTACCAATGCAATAATGGCACAGACCAATCCTATAACTCCATAGCTAAAACAGCAACCTACTAAGGACGAAATTCCCAGAATAAGAATCAATGTTGCGTTGGGTAATTCTTCTTTGTTTGAGTACATAATAGATTTTTTTA
>JAJBTS010000164.1 GCA_020860885.1 Bacteroidales bacterium | reverse complement strand
GTTTTTCTGAGTACAGAACTTGTCTATCAATAATAATGCCAACCTCTTACTCTCTTTATCCAACCCATGCAAAGGCTCATCTAATATCAATAAATCCGGATTTTTTACAAAAGCTCTCAATAGAATAACTATCCGTTGTTCTCCAAAAGAAACTTGAGAAAATAATTTATTTTTTAAATAATCAATTTTTACTAATTCCATCCATTGCAGTGCAACCTTTAATTGCGACTCATCACTTTTTCTATATTGCCCCATATAGTCAAAAAAGCCTGAAGCAACAATTTCCAGACAGGATTGATTGCTTTTATAATATAAGTGAAATTCGGGAGAAACAAAACCTATCCTTTCCTTAATTTCCCAGATGCTTTCGCCACTTCCCCTTTTTCTTCCGAAAAGATAGAAATTATTAGCATATGCTTGTGGATTATCCGCATAGATCAAACTGAGCAAAGTAGATTTTCCCGCTCCATTCGGACCCAGCAAAGCCCATTTCTCTCCTTTCTTTACTGTCCAATCCAACTCTTTTAATATATACCGGTTTCCATATTTGATATTAATCCCCTTCATATCAACGGCAATATCACCATACGGATTGTTTGCTTTGGAAAAAGGATTATCAATAAGTCCGGAAACATCTTCCATTCTCTTTGGAAATAGCTCTTCATTCTCTTTTTCATTTCCCTCGTATTCGGAACAGGTCATGGATTTTCCTATTCTTCTGAGGAAATGAACAGGTAATATATGTGTACAGAATACGGGAATATCTTTAGGATCGGATAATAGAAGTAAAAGTTGTATGGAACCGGATAGTCGTTCCAGTAAATCATTGAATAACTTCCTGGACGGTTCATCTAAACCGATATAGGGATTATCAAGAATCAATACTTTGGGTTTAGACAGCAATATCCGGATAATTAAAAATTTCCGCAATTCTCCACTGGAAAGCAATATTAAATTCTTTTCCAATAAATCTTCTACTCCAAAAACAGATACAATTTTTCTGATTTCTTCTTCTGGCCATTCTTTACGTAATAGATCCCCTATCAGGGGAGTTTCTTCTTCGGAAGAATTCCAACGTTGTTGATAATAAAAAGTCTGATAATCTGCTAAACTGTATAAATCCCTGAAAGAAGCAATTCTGATTTGTTCATATAGTGGCCGCCCATCCGGAAAGTTATAGGTAATTTCTCCACTTTTTAATGGTATTTCTCCTTTAAGAATACGAGCCAATAAAGTCTTTCCTCCTCCGTTTGGGCCTAAAAATGCCCAATGTTCCTTTTCTTTCAGCATCCAGTTAATCGGAGATTCAAACTGAAAATCGGGGGATCGGGGAACTGCATTTGCAATATGAACAGTAGTTTTTTGCATTAATTTTATTTGAGAATACAAACTTAGCTTATCTTTGCAAGAAAAACAAAGATTTATGATTTACAATTTTGATGAAGTTATTGATAGGAAAGGATCCGGAGCAATAAAAACCGATGCTTTACAAGAACGATACGGTCAATCCGATTTAATACCACTCTGGGTGGCTGACATGGATTTTAGATGTGGTGATTTCATTATCGATGCAATGAAGAAACGTTGTGACGAAGGTATATTCGGTTATACAATGCCTTCGGAAGGATACTTTCAATCTATATCGGAATGGTTAAAAAACTTACATAATTGGGAGATCCGTCAGGAATGGTTCTCTTACATACCGGGGATCGTTAGAGGAATTGCTTTTTGTGTTGATTATTTTACCAGACCTCAGGATAAAATAATTATCCAATCTCCTGTGTATCATCCGTTCAGGTTGGTTCCGGAAGCCCAAAACAGGCAGATTGTATTAAATCCTTTAATTGAAGAAAATGGGAGGTACAGAATGGATTTTGACGGGTTAAAGAAAATTATTGATGAAGACTGCAAATTACTTTTATTAAGTAATCCTCATAATCCTATCGGTATTACATGGGACAAGGAAAGTTTGAAAGAATTGGCGCAAATATGTTACGATCATAATATATTGGTTATTTCCGATGAAATTCACTCCGATATGGCATTATTCGGGAATATCCATACCCCTTTTGCTACAGTTTCGGAAGAAGCCAGAAATAACAGCATTACCTTTATGGCACCCAGTAAAACATTCAATATAGCAGGTATTGTAAGTTCATTCTCGATCATTCCTAATGAAAAAACACGTGTTCCGTTTTATGAATATTTACATTCCCGGGAACTTAATGAAGGAACAATATTCGCTTATATTGCAACAGAAGCAGCCTACAGTAAGGGTGCCAAATGGCGAGAACAGATGCTCTCCTACATAGAAAATAATATTCTTTTTGTAGAAGAATATTTCAGACAAAATATTCCCCAGATCAAAGTAATTGTACCCGAAGCTTCTTTTCTTATTTGGCTGGATTGCCGTAAACTGAATCTAAGCCAGGAAGAACTGAATGCTCTCTTCATTCATAAAGCAGGACTGGCTTTGAACGATGGAGAAATATTTGGGAAAGAAGGTATTGGGTTTATGCGAATGAATATAGGATGTCCGAAATCAATAGTGGAGAAAGCTCTTTATAATTTAAAAAATGCTTTATTGTAGAAGATAATTCTTATCTTTGCATGGAATTAATAAATGAATATACAATGAAAATATCTGAAGGCAAAATCGTTTCTCTAACCTATGATCTGACTGTTGATGAAGAAGGAGAAAAAGAGTTGATGGAACGCGCTACAAAAGAAAATCCTCTGACATTTATGTTTGGTATGGGTATGATGCTTCCTGCTTTTGAAAAGAACCTGGAAGGATTGCAAGTCAATGACCATTACTCTTTTACCTTAACTCCGGAGGAAGCCTACGGCGAATACATTCAGGAAAATGTGATTGAGCTACCGAAAAATGTTTTTGAGGTAGACGGCAAATTCGATAGTGAGAGAATCAAAGAAGGAGAAACTCTTCCTATGATGGATTCTAATGGGAACCGCTTAATGGGCTCCGTTTTAGAAATCAAACCGGAAATAGTTGTAATGGACTTTAACCATCCTTTGGCCGGAGAAACTTTACAGTTCGAAGGTGAGGTTATAGATGTTCACGAAGCTACACCGGAAGAAATCGCGGCATTAACTCAACCGGAAGGATGTAACTGCAGTGGATGTGACGGTTCCGATGATGAATCCGGATGTGGATGCGGATGTAATTGACACTTATGAACACATTTGGTAATATATTCAGATTGACCTCTTTTGGTGAATCTCATGGAGAAGCTATTGGCGGGGTGATTGACGGTTGCCCCGCCGGTATTTTATTAGATACGGAATTCATTCAAAATGAATTAAACAGAAGAAAACCCGGACAGTCAAAACTTACTACAGCTCGTAAAGAACCTGATAAGGTAGAATTTCTTTCGGGTATTTTCGAAGGAAAAACAACAGGTACATCTATCGGTTTCATTATAAGAAATACCAATCATCATTCTTCGGATTATGAGAATCTTAGAGAAGCTTTCAGACCTTCTCATGCTGACTATACCTACCAGCTAAAATACGGGCACAGAGATCATCGCGGTGGCGGAAGATCTTCCGCACGTGAAACCATTGCCAGAGTTGTTGCCGGAGCTATTGCTAAATTAGTCCTGAAAGAATATAATATTGAAATTACCGGATATGTATCTCAAATCGGTACGATTCATTTAGACACTCACTACAAACAATTGGATTTATCAAGAGTAGAGACGACTCCTGTCCGTTGCCCCGATCCTGATATTGCAGATAAAATGATTACTCAAATAGAAGAAGCGAAAGCCAAAGGCGATACTATTGGAGGGGTTATTTCGTGCGTATGTACGGGAGTTCCTGCAGGTTTAGGCAATCCGGTTTTCGGTAAATTGAGTGCAGCTCTGGCCTCTGCTATGATGAGTATTAATGCAGCAAAAGGATTCGATTATGGAATGGGCTTTGATGGAATTCATGAAAGAGGGTCTTCTATAAATGATATTTTTTATAAAAAAGAAACCGGAGATATTGGTACGAGGACCAATCATTCAGGTGGAATACAAGGCGGAATATCCAATGGTGAAGATATTTATTTCAGAGTAGCTTTCAAACCCGTAGCAACACTATTACAGACACAAACAACGGTAGACAAAGAGGGAAACGAAATCCAGTTAAAAGTCAAAGGAAGACACGATTCCTGTGTATTACCTCGCGCCGTTCCTATTGTGGAAGCAATGGCTGCTATAACCCTTCTCGACTTTTTTTTATTAAATAAGGTAAACAATTAATTAAATAATTACTCATGAAAAAACATCTTTTTACCCTTTGTATACTTGTTTTGATAGGATGTTCTAAAAACATTCATGAAAAACAGATAAATTTATCGTCTAACACTATAAAAGAAGTTGTGGACAGTCTCTCTTTACATTATCCTGAAAATAAGGAAATCATTGAAAGAGGAGTAAATCAGGTAGCTCAGTTGTGGACAGGATCGGACGGAACAAGCCAGGATTTTATTCTCTTTTGTAAAGAAAATTACATCGCAGATCCGGCTGAAAGAGAAGCTGCTTTCTTAAAAATCAGCGACTATATGGAAGCTATCTATGGAAATTACAATGAAATGAGCTTGTCTCTTCAAAAAAACATACAGGAGAATACAGGGCCTGTAATTAAAGTGGATGAATTGTTTTCCGCCTACAATCCGGCAACTCATCTGGATGACGACTTATATCGAAATAAACTTGCTTTCTACATTGCTCTGAATTACCCAAAAACAACTTTGAACGAAAAAGAAGAATTGGGGCAAAACAGACTCCATCTCGCTTATGCCCGTCTGGGAGATTTTTTCACATCTCGCGTTCCTGCTGAGATAATGCAGAATTATTCTGAAATAGGAAATAAGGTAGAACTGTATGCCAATAATTACAACATTTATGCCGGTCATTTATTGAATCAGAAAGGAGAAAAAATCTTTCCTGAAGATATGATCTTATTATCCCACTGGAACTTAAGGGATGAAATTAAAGCCAACTACAATAAAGGAGATCTTGGTCTTGACAAACAGAATACTATCTATAAAGTAATGCAGCGAATTATTAATCAAGAGATTCCTTTGAGTGTCATCAATTCAGGAGAATACGATTGGAATCCCTATACAAACGAAGTATTTCAGAATGGCGGGAAAACTTCAAATGAATCGGAAAATAATCAACGCTATGCTAATTTACTGGAAATATTTCATGCTGTAAAAGAAATGGATTCCTATAACGGAAACACTTTTATTGATAGGAGTTTTTCAGAAAATATGGAAATTTCCCTTGAAGAATCGGAATTACTATTGAGAGAATATCTCTCTTCTCCGGAATTAAAAAAGATCGGAAACATTATTAAAGATCGGTTAGGACGGGATCTTCAAGCGTTTGACATCTGGTACGACGGATTTAAACCCCGAAGCAACCTGAATGAAGAAAAATTAAGCGAACTTACCCGGAAATTATATCCCAACGCAGAAGCTTTGGAAAAAGATCTACCTAATATTTTGGTAAAATTAGGCTTTAGTAACGAAAGAGCCCACTATCTTGGCAGTAAGATAGAAGTAGATGCAGCCAGAGGGTCAGGACATGCCTGGGGTGCTGCCAGAAAAGGACAAAAAGCACATCTACGAACACGAATCCCGGAAAAAGGAATGGATTATAAAGGATACAACATTGCCATCCATGAATTCGGACATAATGTAGAACAAACAATTTCTCTATATGATGTGGATTATTATATGCTAAATGGCGTTCCTAATACTTCCTTTACGGAAGCTTTAGCTTTCGTTTTCCAGAAAAGGGATCTGGATATTCTGGGAATAAAAAATGAAGACCCGGAAAAAGATGAAATGGAGGCTTTAGATAAGGCCTGGCAATTGTTTGAAATTGGGGGTGTTTCCCTATTGGATATCTCTGTTTGGAAATGGATGTATAGCAATCCCACTGCTACGGCAGAACAGTTGAAGGAAGCAACCGTCCATTTGGCTAAAGAAATCTGGAATGAATATTATGCTCCGGTTTTCGGAAGTCGTGATGAACCTGTTTTAGCTATTTATACCCACATGCTGAATTATCCGCTGTATCTTACAGCCTATTCTTTCGGACAGATTATTCAGTTTCAGTTAGAGCAACATCTGAAAGATAAAAATTTCGCTTCCGAAGTAGATAGAATTTATCGTTTAGGTAAATTAACTCCCAATCAATGGATGATACAGGCTACCGGTAACCCTTTATCTGTCGAACCTATATTAAAAGCAATCCGGGAAATTGAATAAGGTAAATTATTTTTTAGTATTTTTGCGGGCTAAAACAAATACAAAATACAATAAATATTATGGCAAAAAAGAAAGCATTACTAGTTATCCTTGATGGATGGGGATTTGGAGATAAAACAAAAAGAGATGTGATTTCTCAAACAGAAACTCCTTATTGGGATTATTTATTAAAAAATTATCCTTATTCCCAACTTCAGGCTTCAGGTGAAAATGTAGGATTACCTGATGGTCAAATGGGTAACTCAGAAGTGGGTCATCTCAATATCGGTGCAGGGAGAGTAGTTTATCAGGATTTAGTAAAAATCAATATAGCGGCCAGAGACAATTCAATCCTGGAAAATCCGGCAATTAAAAAAGCTTATTCTTACGCAAAAGAGAGCGGCAAAAAAATACATTTAATGGGTTTAGTATCCGATGGTGGGGTACATAGTTCCCTGGAGCATTTATTTAAGCTAACTGAAATCAGTCAGACTTATGGGATCGATCAAACTTACATACACTGCTTCATGGATGGACGTGATACAGACCCAAAAAGTGGCGCCGGTTTTATCCAGCAACTGGAAAACCATCTGAAGAAAACTACAGGAAAAATAGCCTCTATTATCGGTCGGTATTATGCAATGGATAGAGACAAACGGTGGGAAAGAGTTAAAGAAGCATATGACCTGCTTGTAAACGGAATTGGTAATCCTACTGAAAATCCGGTCGATGCAGTTGAACAATCCTACCTCGGTGGAATAACAGACGAATTTATCAAACCAATTGTTTGTGTAAAAGAAGGTAAACCAGTAGCGGTTATCGAAGAAGGAGATGTTATAATCTTCTTCAACTACAGGAACGACAGAGCGAAAGAACTTACTGTCGTTTTAAGTCAACAGAATATGCCGGAATACGGAATGCACACTATTCCTAATCTTCAATATTTTACAATGACTCCTTATGATCCTACATTTAAGAATATGAATGTAATCTTCGATAAGGAAAATGTGGAAAATACGTTAGGAGAGTTTCTTTCCAATCTGGACCTTCAACAACTTCATATTGCTGAAACGGAAAAATATGCTCACGTTACATTCTTCTTCAACGGAGGCCGTGAGGAACCCTACAAAGGAGAAGAACGCATATTAGTATCCTCTCCTAAAGTAGCGACCTACGATCTGAAGCCCGAAATGTCTGCTTTTGAAGTAAAAGATCAATTGGTAGAAGCCATTAACTCACAGAAATTTGACTTCATAGTAGTTAACTATGCAAATGGAGATATGGTAGGGCACACAGGTGTATATGAAGCCATAGAAAAAGCAGTAAAAGCAGTAGATTCTTGTTTGAAAGATACCATTGAAGCTGCAAAAGTAAACGGATATGAATCCATCGTTATTGCAGATCATGGAAATGCAGATAATGCTGTTAACGAAGACGGAAGTCCGAATACTGCTCATTCATTGAATCCGGTTCCATTTGTATATGTATCCGAAAATAAAGATGCGAAAGTAGAAGACGGAAAATTAGCAGATGTGGCTCCTTCTTTATTACATATTTTACAGTTGGATCAGCCAAAAGAAATGACAGGTAAAAACCTTATAAAAGAATAATCAATCCTATTTCTATTAAAATAAATAAGAATAATAAAGTTGGTATAGAATTTAGGAGTATTCCCATGGAATACTCCTTTTTTGTAT